>JACQFP010000081.1 GCA_016200005.1 Verrucomicrobiota bacterium
CATTCTCGTTCTTCAAGATTTTCGTTCGGCTTCATTCAAGGGCTGGTTCAACCCCGGATGGCAAGGACGCTCCGCGCGATCACCTCACACGGCAAGGTCACACCACCGCCGCGCTCCGGTCCTTGCCATCCTTTGGTGATTAGGCCGCATCGTGCTCATACTTTCAGTGAGTAACTCGAAATCATTCCGAGAATCATGCTATCGCTCAAACGAATGCCGTGACTCTGCCCTGGATCAACTGCTACCTGACAGCCGCTGGCCGCCCTGATGACGTCGAGTAGCCGTGACCAAAGAACAGCTCCCACGGCAGTAACGAACACCACATCATCCGGCAGATTCTTCAACACGTAATCGCGAGAAGTGAAAATGGGTAACTCCTGAATCCTATCCGGGGTCGGGTATATCAGAAACATCGCCGTGCCGAGGTCTGTCTCCGAGCCTGCCTGCACTGGCACGACAAACGAACCGGCATAAAGCTGGGAATAGAGGTCAACCACTCGGCTTGGGTCGGCCGGCAGAGCCTTGAGAGTTTGGAGGAGGTCCGAATTCATAGTGCGGCCTAACAGCAACTTAGCTGCAAACTTTGCAGCCTATCTAGTTTCACGGTTCGACTGTATTTTCGACTTAATTGACTGCCCACCATAGCTTCTTGTTTTGCAATGAGCCTTGAACACGCGTCGAGAAAGACTGCAAATTGAATACCGAATTCGGGTCACTTTCCCAACTCCGGCTTCTCCATGAACGCGTAGCACAGCATGTGGCAGATGCCCATGTGCGCGTCTTCCACGCGGCCGTAGTGCGTGTCGTTGACGACAATGACCTGTTCCGCCAGTTCGGCCAGCCGACCGCGCTTGCCGCCGACCAGCGCGACGGTGTGCAACCCATTCTGCTTCGCCCACTCGAAGGCTTTCACCAGGTTCGGCGAATTGCCGCTGACACTCATCGTCATCACCAGATCGCCCGCCTTGCCGTAGTTCATCAACTGGCGGACGAAAACATCGTCGTAAGAGTAATCGTTGCCGAGCGCGGTCATCCAGCTCACGTTGTCATTGAGCGAGAGCACGCGAAACCGTTTGCCGAGCTTGTCGGACGAACCTTTGCCGAGGTCAGTGGCGAAGTGCGAAGCGTTGGCCGCGCTGCCGCCGTTGCCGAACACAAAAATCTGCCGGTCGTCCTTGAGCGCCTGCCGCAGCTTCTCGACGAGTTGCGCCACGCCATCCAGCGGGATGGAATCGTGCGCCGCCTTCTGCGACGTGATGTAATCTTTAATCCATTGTTTCATCTTGAGGCTATGATGCAACGCGGCAAGGGGTTTGTCAGTGGAATTTTCGGCCTGAACGGTGCAATCGTGAAGCATCCCCGATGTAACGGTGTGGCAGCCAGCCAAAGGGCGCGCGGACTTCAGTCCGCTTCGATGTGGTTCACTGTTTGATGTTCGATGACTGTTTTGCCAGATCAAGTTGAAGCGGAATAAACTCCGCGCGCCTTGGGGCCGGCGGCCTCGCCCCGTGGAATAGCAGTGTTCGCGTTGCCGGAAGCGGGCGCGGCGCTCATGCCACGGGGCGAACCGTGACTCCGGGAAAATTTCCCAACTACCTGCCCACGGCCTGGCGTCAACGGCAGCAACCACCATCCCGCGCCGTTGTGCAAAGGCTATTTGGAAACCGTCGCAGCGAATTCGTCAGCGGTCAGCGCGCGCAAGGTTTCCGTGCGGACGTTGCCGGCCTCGGCCAGCCGCGCGAGTTGCTGCAACGCTTGGCGTTCGTTGTCCGCGCTGAGGATCAACAGACCGTCGAACGCACCCACCGTCCAGTATTGCGCTTCCACTTTGACGCCCGCCTTCGCCGCGGCCTCGCGAAACGCCGCCGCGCGACTCGCGGACTTTTGGATGGCGCGCGCGCCTTGCTCGGTGAATCGAATGAGACTGACATACCTGATCATAATGATCCTTTCACTTTTGGTTTACGTCGGTGTTATTGCCTTTCCAGTCCGGCACTGGTATCAGGCCCGCAGTGAAGTTATCACCTTGCGGCGGGAAAGTCTTGTTCGGCCTTGGGCAGATGACCACTCGAAACCAAATGGCAAATGATTGACCATTGCGAGCGGCGGTTTGAAAATTGTCCGCGGAACCAAGCCTCAAATATGACATTGAGCAAGCCCCCCCTTGAAAAGCCACAGCCAACCCACCCCCTGACCCCTCCCAGGAGGGGAGAAGGTGGGTTCATGGGTTCAACGCGCGAAATTATTTCGAGGAATTCCCTCGCGGTCCGACTGGGGAAGAGTGAGGGTTAGCTTCACTCGCATCGTTCCGGTTTAGACTTCTACTGGCTGGTGGGCTAAGATAACAAAGAAACTATGGCTTCGACCATTGAACAATCCGACACAGCCGCGACGGCGACCTTGACCACCCGCGTCAAACAATACGTCGGCGAAGTGGTTTTCATCTACGCGTTCGATGTGGCGTATGAAATGTCCCGCCAGCCGGTGCGTGAATTATTGGGCCAGTCAGTCGCGCAATTCGTGGTCGGTGCCAGCAAACGCAGTCCGCGCCATCTCTTTTTCTACAAACCTCAAATGGTCCGCCTGCCGCCCTTGGAACGCATTGGCCCGCATGGCCGCGTGCGAGTCGAACGCGTGATAAAATTGCTGCCGGTTGGCGCGATCAGCATCACCGTCCGGGTTCCATTTGCCGTCGATCACATTGAAGAACTGGTGGCGTACCACGATCTGCAATTCAGCAACGGCTCGTTGCACGACGAAGTGCGCCGCTTGGCCGAGGAAGTGATCGAAGAATTGAAATGCTTTTACATTCGTCCGCACCCGCGGTTGATCGAGGAGGAAGCCTACACCGTGTTCTGTCTGGAATCACCGTTGACCGCGCGCGACGGCACCCCCCTGAGCGCGGAGAACTGGCTGCAAACGCACCGGCGCCAGGTCGCCTCGCTGCTGACCCAGGAGCCGGACATCGACCAGTTATCCAAACAGGAAACCGACGAGTCCACTGGCCGTTATCTCAGCTATTACAAGAACGACCTGGTGGTGATCGATTGGGATTCGGCCCTCATCATCGACGAGCCGCAAAATTTCGACGAGGCTCTTTACATCATGGAACTGGCGAATCTCCAGTTGGCGGAACTGGAAGCCTACGATCGCATCCTCGACGAGGCGCTGGAGCGTTCGTATCGCGACCTCGGCGAACGTCCTTTGCGCAAGCGCGGCAACATCCTGCGCGAGCTGCGCGAAATCCGTATTGACCTGGCGCGTTTCAACGATGAATTGTCCAACATCACCAAGTTTTTCGGCGACTGGCACCTGGCGCGCATCTACGAAAACATCTCAGCGCGTTTTCACCTGGCCGAATGGCATCGGACGATCGGTGGGAAACTCAAAACGCTCGACGATCTCTACCAGTTGCTCAAGCACGACCAGAACAATCTCTGGATGCTGATTCTGGAAACAACGATCGTGCTGCTGTTCATCATCGACCTGGTGATATTGTTCATGGGGCTAAAGACACCATGAGGTTGGAGTTCAAGCTTCAGCTTGTTTACCGACATGAACGCAATGACCCGACAAGCTAAAGCTTGAACTCCAACTGTGGCCAAACCCAAGCACATCGAACTCGGCGACGGCACGATCATTATCCCCATCCTGTACGAGGACCGTGCGATCATGGCCATCGACAAGCCGGCGGGGTGGTTGCTCGCACCAGATTCCTGGGACCGAACCGGGCGCAATCTGCAACTGGCAATTCAATCCTCGCTCAACGCCGGTGATTATTGGGCGCGTTCGCGCAACCTGAAATACCTGCGGTTCGTTCACCGGCTGGATGCCGACACTGGCGGCGTTCTGTTGCTGGCCAAAAGCCCGGGCGCGCTGCGGAGTTACAGCGAACTCTTCGAAAGCCGCCGCGTGGAAAAATATTACGTGGCCGGCGTGGATGGAATTCCCAAGCACTCAAGCTGGACGTGCCGTATGAAGTTGTCGCCCAAGCTAGGAACAATCGGCCAAATGAAGGTGGACGAGCGCCACGGCAAGGAGGCGGAAACTCATTTCCGCGTTTTGCAAACCACGCAGCAGACGGCGCTCGTCGAAGCCCGACCGTCCACTGGACGAACCCATCAAATCCGTGTCCACCTTGCCGCCTCCGGCCATCCGGTGCTGGGGGATCCGCTCTACCATCCGAAGGAGGCATCGAAGGCAAAAGCCGGGCGGGTTCAGTTGGCGTTGCGAGCGGTCAAAGTAAGCTTTCCCGACCCGTTTCAAAAACGGACGATTCACATCGAAGCTCCAACCGCCGAATTCTTGAAGCAGTTTTCTTTTGATTGCGGTTTGGCGACGCTCCGCCTAAGTTTCGCCCGTGAAACTGACGGTCAAATGTGATTACGCCACCCGCGCAGTTTTTGGACTGGCGCGGCATCATCACACCGGCGCTTCACTGCGAGTTGAAGCCCTGGCAGCCGAGCAGGGCATTCCCGCCAACTATCTGGTGCAGATTTTAATCGAGTTGAAATCGCAGCAGATCGTCAAGAGCGTGCGCGGAAAAGAGGGCGGCTATCTCCTGGCGCGCCCGCCGGCGGAAATCACTCTCGGCGACGTTCTCCGCTGCGTGGACGGACATATTTTTGACACGCCCGCCCTGAGCGATCTCAACTGTCCGCCCGAACTGCGCAAGGCGTGGCAGAAAATGAAAACGGCACTCGACGAAACCGCCGACGCCATCACCTTCCAGCAATTGCTCGAAGAAAGTACGGCGAAGGAGAAGATGTATTACATTTGAGCCCGTTCAGCCGAAAGCCCCCAGTTCCCAACGATTCGATTGCCGAGACGATGCTGACAACGCGCTAGGGATTGAGGGCCTTGACGATTTCGCGGGTGGTGAGCAAGGAGAATTTCTGCCGTGATTCACGCAAGGGTTTGTAAAATTCTGAAGTGGCGCCTACCCAGGCAACGGTTCCGCCATCGGTGTGCAACAAGAAGTGCGATGGATTGTGATTCTTTGTCTGTAGTTCGAGATCCACCACCAAGTCGCCCCAAATCTTCATGTAGATGTCCACCCGACAGAACTGAATGGTTCCGGAGACGCAGAGGTCGGCGGAGTCGCTGTCGGAGGGGCCGACCACTTTTGCCCCTAGGCTCTCCAAATCCATCTTCAAGGAATCCGCCAGCCAGGTTCCTGGATCATTCAATGCATATACATGACTTAGGACCATGCCGAAGCCATTGCGAACGTTGCCGATCTCACGCCAGTCCGCCTTTGACGTGCGCTTCTGCAACGCGTCGCCTTCCTGTTGCCAAGTTTTGCTGTCGGCGGCCGCGAACGGTATGTAGGTGTACTCAGCCGGCTGTTCGGGTTTGCTTGTTGGATCCGGCTTGGCCAGTGTCGCAACGGATTGGAAACCCTTAATGCAAATGGTCTTTCCTTTCAGCGGTAAGTCTGATCGCTGTGGAACCGACGACTGATATTCCTTGAGAAAAACGTGGCGACCATTTGTGGCGCAACCCGCGCCAAAAATGACCATCGTTGAAAGTGCCGCTAAAACGCAGACCCGCGGAAACGACTTGATGAACGTAAGCATAGTTACCCTTTCTCGTTGCGGTAGCCTCACCCGCTCGCAAGTCCAAACGTCACCCGCTCTTTCGCCTGATGGCGGAGAGCGGTTGCGCACGCAGGAGCTAACAGTTCGTGAGAATGTTCTGGGGAATGGGACGTGTCAATCGTGGATCGGAACGAGATTTCATCGGAGCAGTTCTTGAACTTTTTGCGCGTCCTTCGTCGGCGGCTGGCACGCGGTGCCGGTGCACAGGTAAACGACCGGGCCATCTTTCGCCGGCAATGTTCTCGCAAACGGTTCGACGGCACCGACGTTGCCGAGCACAACTTTGTTCGGTTGATAGACGGAATGGACGGCGCGGAGCAGGGCGCGCGTCTCCGGTTTTGACCGAGCACCGGCAATCACCGCCCGCTTTGGTTCTTCCATCGAGAAATCAAGCGCCGAGAGCATGTAGGGAACAGCCTGTGGAAAGTTTTGCAACCGATGTGAAAAGAACCGCAGCGTCTTCTCGGCAGCCTGCTTGAAATCTTTTCGGTCGGTGATCGCGCCCAGCTTTAACAACGCGAGCGTAGCGACGGAATTGCCGGATGGCTCCGCGCCGTCGTAGTCTTCCTTGACGCGCAGTATCAGGTCTTTCGCGCCGGCGGCGCTTTGCCAGAAGCCGCCGTTCTCGGCGTCGTAGAACTTCGCGGTCATGGCTTCCGCCAAAGCGATGGCGAAATCGAGATGCTTCGGGTCAAGCGTGGCTTCATACAAATCAATCACGCCGGCCAGCAGGAACGCGTAGGCTTCGAGCAGTTGGACTGAGTCGCGTTCCCCGTCCCGCCAACGGTGGTAAAGCGTTTTGGTCTTGGCATCCCAAAGCTTTGCCTGAATAAAGGCGAGGTTCTTCTCGGCGGCGGGGCGATATGATTCATCACCGAGCACGGCGTAAGCGCGCGCCATCGCGCCGAGCATCAGGCCGTTCCATGAAGCCAGCACTTTGTCGTCGAGATGCGGGCGAATCCGTTTGGCGCGGGTGTCGAACATTTTCTTCTTCGCCGACGTGAGCAATGGCTGATCGCCAGGTGCGAGTTTCGGATCGACGACGCTCAGCACGTTTTGATTGGGCAGCGGGTTGGGATCGCTGTGATCGACGAAGTTGCCTTTCTCGGTGACACCAAAGTAGCGGATGGCCACATTGAATTCTTCCGGAGTTAGCAACTTCGACAGTTCCTCGCGCGTCCAGCAGTAGAACTTGCCTTCCTTGCCTTCGCTGTCGGCATCTTCGGCAGAATAAAAGCCGCCCTCGCGATGCGTCATGTCACGCCGCACGTAAGCAATGATGTCGCGGGCGACATCGGCGTGATGCTTTTCCCCGCTGACGAGGTAGGCATCGAGATACAAGTTCACCAACTGCGCGTTGTCGTAGAGCATTTTTTCGAAATGCGGCACGAGCCATTGGGCATCTACGGCGTAACGCGCAAAGCCGCCACCGATCTGATCGTGAATGCCGCCTGCAGCCATCCGGTCGCAGGTGTGCAACACCATCTGCACTGCATCCCTGTCTTTGCTGTGGACGGCGTAGCGAAGTAGAAACCGCGGAATGCTCGGCTGAGGAAACTTGGGCGCGTCGCCGAAACCGCCGTGCTGCGAATCATACATTCGTTTGAATGACGACGCGGCATCGCGGAGCGCGGAGGACGTGAGAATCAAGTTGGTCGTGGCCTGGTTGGAGGTTGCGGCTTCGAGCTTCTCGTGCAACTGGGCGGCGGAATCGGTCACATCGCTGCGGCGCTCCTGCCAAACTTTCACGATTTGCTGGAGCACCGACAGAAAGCTTCCCCGGCCATAGCGATTCTCTGGTGGGAAATAGGTGCCGCCGAAAAACGGTTTCAGGTCGGGCGTGAGAAAACAATTCAACGGCCAGCCGCCGGAGCCGGTCGTGGATTGGACGAAGGTCATGTAAATCTTGTCCACGTCGGGCCGTTCTTCACGGTCCACCTTGATGCTGACGAAATGTTTGTTGAGATATTTGGCGACTTCTTCGCTCTCGAACGATTCGCGTTCCATGACGTGACACCAATGGCAGGTCGAGTAACCAATGCTGAGGAAGATCGGTTTGTTCTCTGCGCGCGCCTTGGTGAATGCGTCCTCGCCCCACGCATACCAATCAACAGGGTTGTGCGCGTGCTGGAGCAGGTAAGGGGATTTCTCGCGGGCGAGACGATTCGTGTGGGTGTGAACAGTGGCGTTGGTTGACACAGGCAAATTGGGTTGAGGGTGAACAGATTCTTTTTGGCAGGCGCTCAGGCCGAGCGCGACGACTGGCACGAGCGAAACGACTGCAACTTTATCCATCAGGAACACGGCCAGACCATAGCCCCACGCCGTGGTACGGGCAAAACAAACGTGAAACGCAATTCCACTTTTTCCATCGTCACTGGAGTCGGAGTTGATTAGCCTCCCGGTATGTTGTCGGAGAAACCGTGGAGCCCCTTGTCCGTGCTGCGTCTGCTGCTGCTGCTGTTTGTTTGCCTTTGCGTTGGCGGCCTGATGGGCGGTGTGATCAGACATTGGTTCGGGCTGGGCGTCGCGGATGAAACCTCATTGTTCAATCTGCTGGTCGGCGTGCTCAGTTTTCACGGGGCAGCCCTGGTGCTGGTCACATTATTTCTCCGGGAAGAGCACATCGGCTGGTCCGAGGCGTTTGGTTTCGCCACGCCGGAGCGCGGGCGTGCCCTGCTAATAGCGCTCATGATCGCCTGTATCGTGTTGCCCATCGGCTGGCTGTTGCAGTCGGCCTCCGCCGAAGCGCTAAACACATTCGCAGAAAAATTCCCCACGTTTCATATCAAAGCGGAGGAGCAACAGGTCGTTCACGCTTTGAAGACAACCACTTCGTGGGTTTATCGTGCGTGCCTCGGAGTGACGGCGATTGTGCTGGCGCCGCTGGCGGAAGAACTTCTATTTCGCGGCATCCTTTATCCCACCGTCAAACAAAGCGGTTATCCGCGTCTCGCCTTGTGGGGAACGTCACTGGCCTTCGCCGCCGTCCATCTCAACCTGGCGACCTTCGTGCCGTTGACCTTTCTGGCAATTGTTTTGACATTGTTGTACGAGAAAACCAACAACCTGCTGGCGCCGATCCTGGTCCACAGTCTTTTCAACGCCGCCAATTTTGGAATGCTTTATCTGCAACAACAACTCCTCGGTCAAATGACCTTTGGGTCGTGAACGAATTTGAATTAATCAACCGTTTGACTCCGCTGCTGCCCGTCAACGAATCGGTCGTGGTCGGCGCGGGCGATGACTGTGCGGTGCTGGAAGTCGGGCTGCCCAAACAGTGGATGCTCTTCAAGACCGACGCCGTCGTTGAAGGGATTCATTTTACGAAAGCGGCGTCGCCGGAAAAGATTGGCCACAAGGCGTTGGGGCGGTGTCTGAGCGACATTGCTGCCATGGCAGGCACGCCGACCGCCGCGCTCGTCACGCTGGCTTTGCCGCGCGATTTCGATCCGAGCTTTGTCGAATCGATTTACGCCGGCATGAATGCACTGGCTGGCCGATACGAGGTGGCCATCGTCGGTGGCGAAACCACGACCAATCCCGAGCGAATCCTCATTTCAGTTTCGCTCATCGGCACGGTAGCCAAAGGAAAATGTCCACTGCGGTCGGGCGCTTTGGCGGGCGACGCAATATTTGTAACAGGCGAACTTGGCGGTTCACTGACCGGCAGACATCTAGAGTTTGAACCAAGGCTGGCGGAGGCGCGCTGGCTGGCGGAAAATTATGCCATCCACTCAATGATCGACATCAGCGACGGTCTGGCTGGCGACCTTCGGCATCTGCTGCAAGCGAGTCGCGTCGGCGCGGAGTTGCTCTCTTCGGCGATTCCCGTCAGCCGCGCTGCGCGAGTCGCAGCCAAAGTGGAAGGTTCAACGAAACCGCCGTTGCTGGCGGCGTTGACCGATGGCGAGGATTTTGAATTGTTGTTCACAGTTGCGAGTAAGGACGCCGTTGCGCTGCTCGACACCTGGAAGCAAATGTTTTCTGAACTCCCGCTCAGTTGCATCGGCAAGGTGACCGCCGGGAGTGAAGTCACGATACGCGACAAGGATGGAGTTCGACCGATGACCGCGCATGGTTACACACATTTCGCATAGTCCCGCTGAGACGGAGGCGCTGGGCGAAAACTGGGGGCGCGCGGCTGTTGCCGGGCTGGTCATCGGTTTGACCGGCGATCTGGGCGCGGGCAAGACGCAATTGGTGAAGGGACTCGCTCGCGGGCTGGGAATTTCTGCTCGTGTGCATTCGCCCACGTTCACGCTGGTCAACGAATATACCGGCGGCCGGTTGAAATTGTTTCATCTGGATTTGTATCGCCTTGAGACGCGCGAACAGATCCTGAGTGCCGGCCTCGAAGAATATTTCTACAAACCGGCCGGGGTGACCGTCGTGGAATGGGCGGAGCGATGGTTTGAGGAAATTAAGAATTCAAAATTAAAAATGCAAAAGTGTCCGGAGCATTACCGGCGGGTTCACATCGAAACGCTCAACGAAACCGGGCGACGAATCAGCTATGAAGATTTTGGCGCTTGAATTTTCGTCGGCCCAACGGAGCGTCGCCGTGGTGGAAGGTGGAACTGACCACTTGCCGGTGGTGCTTGTTGAGATGGTCGAAGCCGGTGGTCGCGCCACGCGTGCGCTGGGTTTGATCGAAGAGGTATTGAAGTTATCACGCGTGGAGCGGGAGCAAATCGACTGTCTGGCCGTCGGCCTTGGCCCCGGCTCTTACAATGGCATCCGCGCGGCCATCGCTCTGGCGCAAGGCTGGCAATTGGCGACGGGCATGAGGATTCTCGGCGTCAGCAGCGCGGAATGTCTTGCGGCACAGGCGCAGGAGCAAGGCTGTTTCGGCAAGGTCAACATTGTCATTGACGCCCAGCGAAAAGAGTTCTATCTGGCAAGCTACGAAATCGGCGATGCAGTTCGGCGCGAAGTCGAACGTCTGCGGTTGGCATCGCCAGGCGAGGTTGAAGCCAAGATGAAAAGCGGGGAAATGGTGGTCGGGCCGGAAGTGAAGCGGTGGTTTCCCGCGAGTCGGGAAATATTTCCAGCCGCGGCTGTGTTGGGTCGATTGGCCGCTGGTCGCCGGGATTTTATTTCGGGTGAAAAGCTTGAACCGATTTATCTGCGGGAAAGCAATTTCGTCAAAGCCTTGCCGCCGCGTGTGATTCCAACCATACCGAAACCATGAAAGCGGCGGTACTCCACGGCAAAGAAGACGTGCGGATCGAAAAAGTGGAGGCGCGTCTATTGCGGACGGGCGAAGTGCGCGTGCAGATCGAAGCTGCGCTCACCTGTGGCACGGATCTGAAAGTTTTTAAGCGCGGCTATCACGCGAAGATGATCGTGCCGCCGGCGGTTTTTGGGCACGAGCTGTCCGGCGTGATCAGCGAAGTTCATCCGGCGGTGCCGGGATGGAAAGTCGGTGAGCGCGTCGTGGTGGCCAACTCCGCGCCGTGCGGCAATTGTTCTTACTGTCGCAACCACCAGGAGAACTTGTGCGACGACTTGCTGTTTCTCAATGGGGCCTATGCAAAATCCATCATCGTTCCGGCGCGGATTGTGGAGAAGAATATGTTGCGGCTCAAGCCGGGCACCAGCTTTCGTGACGCCGCCCTCGTCGAACCATTGGCTTGCGTGGTGCAAGGGGTTGAAGATGTTCAACTGCACCGTGATCAAAACGTACTGGTCATCGGCACCGGCCCAATCGGTCTGATGTTTGTCGCGCTGGCAAGGCATCTCGGCTGCCACGTCGTCGCGGCGGGGCGTGGCAATACCCGGATGAAGGCGGCGCGCAACTTGGGCGCGGAAAGAATTGTCGAGGTGACGGGCAAGAGCGACTTGGTGCGCACGATCCAGACGGAGGCGCGTGTAGAGTTCGACGTGGTGATCGAGGCGGTCGGCAAGCCGGAGGCGTGGGAGGCGGCGATCCGGCTGGTGCGCAAAGGGGGCGCGGTGAATTTGTTTGGCGGTTGCCAGTCAGGGACGAGCGTGGCGCTGGACACAGCGCGAATGCATTACGCGAGCCTGACGTTGAAGGCCAGTTTTCATCACACGCCGAGGACGATTCGGCGCGCGTTGGAGTTCATTGAAAACGGCGTGATTCGCGCAGCGGATTTTGTCAGTGGCGAATGGCCCTTGAGCCGGTTGCCGGAATTATTTGAGTCGATGGCCGCGGGCAATCGGGCGGTGAAGACCTTGATTCGCGTGCACGAATGAGCCGGCCGCCACCAGCAGGTCAGGGGTGGCGGTTCGCTGGGCCTTTACCAGATCATTCAGCAGCCCACATCAACCGCCATTAAACTTAACGATCGGCCATCGCTTTGGTGCCGTAGCTGAGGCATCATTTACAATCGGACACCCCCTCAATCGACTGGATTCCTGGGAGGATAATGGAAATGGTGGCCGGGATGGCGGCACGGTTTTCGGAGCGGGTTTTATTGCTCAAATTGCTGGAAGCAGTGGAGGGAGCTAAATAGTTAAAAAAAACGCTTGTGAAATTTTTCACGATGCGGCAATTTCTCGCGCGCTTCCGGAAAGCGCCGGTGTCAAACCAAGCGAATGGACATCTCCCGGCGCAGTTGTTAAACGAATGGAACTGGCAAAAAAAATATCCTTATGCCTGCTGCTCGCGGTCTGGCCGTTGACCGGGCTGTTGGCCCAAGCCACGCCGGCGCCGCCGCCGGCAAGCGAGGCGGTACTGCAGGAAGCCCCCCCGGAAAGCGTTGGCCAGAGCGTACCCGAAACCAAGGAAGAAGGATTGCCGTCGAGTGCGACGGAAATTTTTCATATTGGGAAATTTCCAGTCACCAACTCGATGTTGGTGACGTGGATCGTGGCCGTCGGCATCATCATTTTTGCACAGCTTGCGACCCGGAACATGAAATCCGTGCCTGACGGGGCGCAGAATTTTTGGGAATGGATCGTCGAGAGCCTTTACGAGTTTCTCGAGGGGATCGTGGGTCCGGAACTGGTGAAGAAAACGTTTTGGTTTTTTGCGACCATTTTCATTTTCATCCTTTTCACGAACTGGTTTGGGCTGATTCCCGGAGTCGGCACGATTGGCTGGGGAGTGGAGCGCGCGCACGGGTTTGAGCTGACACGTCCGTGGTTGCGCGGAGGTAATGCCGACTTGAACATGACCTTTGCGATGGCGGCGATTTTCATGGTACTCTGGCTGATCTGGGCGTTGCGATCCAACGGCATTTGGGGTTTCACGCTGCACCTCTTCGGGCCGAAAGGCGACAACACGGGTTTCATCAAGTATTTGATGATCGTGGTTTTCTTTGCAGTTGGCTTTCTGGAGGTACTCTCCATTGGCTTCCGGCCCATTTCGCTGAGCTTCCGGCTTTATGGAAATATTTTCGCCGGGGAAAATCTGCTTGAAGCGTTGTCGAACACGATTCAACACCCGGCCTGGGCCAAAGCGGTCTTCAGCGCGTTGTTGCCGGTGCCGTTTTATTTTCTGGAAATCCTGGTCGGGCTGGTGCAGGCGTTCGTGTTCATGCTGTTGACGACAGTTTTCACCGCGTTGATCTGCACGCACGAAGAGGCGCACGCGAAAGAGCATCATTAAGATTTCGGCGGTTCGACCGTGTTCAATCGCGGGAGCCGCTGAGCAACAACGAAAGAAAGGAAAACATCATGTTAACGCCAATGTTGGCAGAAATGAGCGGCAGCATCCACGTGGGTCTGGCCGGACTCGGCTCGGCAATCGGTGTGGGGCTAGTCGGCATGAAGGCTTCTGAAGCGGTGGGGCGCAACCCCGGCGCGTTCGGCAAAGTCATCACGCTGGCGGTGTTGGGCATGGCTCTGTCCGAGGCCATCGTGTTCTACGCGCTGTTCCTCGTGAAGGCAACACCGTAGGTCATATTGGGCGCGGAGTCCGACCGGCTCCGCGCCGTCCCTAAATAAAGAAAGTCCATGAATCAATTTACATTTCTCGCGAGCATCGGCAGCGACCTGTCGGAAACCGCCAAGAGCACGGCGGAGAAATTCGGCTTGGACAAGCCGCATTTTATCGCGCAGGTCATCAGCTTTGGTATCGTCGCGTTCCTGTTGTATCGCTTCGCCTACAAACCGATCCTGACGATGCTGGAGGAACGGCGGCAACGCATCGCAGAAGGTCTGGCGAACGCGGACAAAATCAAAGCCGAACTGGCGCGCACGGAAGCTTTGCAGCGCGCGGCATTGGAAAAGGCGAATGTGGAGGCCGGCAAACTCATTGAAGAAGCCCGCACCGCCGCGGCGCGCGTGCAGGAGCAGGAGACCCAAAAGGCCATCGCCGCCGCCGAACAGATCATCGCCAAAGCTCGTGAAGCCGCGGTGCAGGACCATGCCCGGATGTTGACGGAACTCCGCCGCGAAGTGGGGCGATTGGTCGTTGCGACCACCGGCAAGGTGACCGGCAAGATCCTGACGACGGAGGATCAGCAACGGCTGGCCGAAGAAGCGAATCGTCAACTGGCGGCCTGATGAAAATTTCCAAACAAGCGCGGCGCGATGCCAAACAACTGTTCCGCAGTTGCCAGGTAAACGGTTCGCTGGATGAGAACCGCGTCCGCCAGGTTGTGCAACTGGTCATTGCGCGAAAGCCGCGAAAGTTTGTCGCGATCCTGTCGCATTTCCAGCGTTTGGTGAAACTGGAAGTGGCGCGGCGCACGGCCAAAGTGGAAAGCGCGACGTCACTTTCTGAAGAATCGCAGTCCAGTGTACGGGCGAATTTGACCGGGGTTTATGGCGACGGATTGACCATTTCGTTCGCGCAAAATCCGGCGTTGATCGGCGGTTTGAGGATTCACGTCGGCAGCGATGTTTACGATGGCAGCGTCCAGGCGCGATTGGCCGCGTTGCAGGAAAGCTTTTAAGATCAAATGATGGGTTGCGGGGCTAACATCTCTCAACCTTCAACTATCAACTGAATACATGAGCAACTTATTGCAAGAAATCGAAGCCCAAATCTCGGGCGTGAAAACGAGTGTGGCGAAGCAGAACGTCGGCACCGTCCGCGAAATCGGCGACGGCGTGGCCAAGATCGAGGGTCTCACCGACGTGATGCTTAATGAGATGATCGACTTCGGCAACGGCGTCACCGGGCTGGCGTTGAATCTCGAAGAAACCGAGGTCGGCGCCATCATTCTCGGCGATTACACCGGTATCAAGGAAGGCCAGGAAGTCCGCACCACCGGCAAATTGCTTCAGGTGCCCGTCGGCAAAGGGCTGCTGGGGCGCGTTGTCAATTCGCTCGGGCAGCCGGTCGATGGCAAAGGGCCGGTCAAAAGCGAGATTTCCTATCCGGTCGAAAAAATTGCGCCCGGCATCATCAAACGCAAATCCGTCAGCCAACCGGTGCAGACCGGCATCATGGCCATTGACGCGATGATCCCGATTGGCCGCGGCCAGCGCGAACTCATCATCGGCGACCGTTCGACCGGCAAGACGACGATTGGTGTCGATACGATGATCAATCAAGCGATCATCAACCGCGCCGCGGAAGCAGCGGGCGACAAGGAGTATCGGCCGCTTTACAATATTTATGTCGCGATTGGACAGAAGCAGTCGAACGTGGCGCGCGTCATCAGCGTGCTCGAGGAAGCCGGCGCGATGCCGTACACAATCATCGTCGTGGCGTCGGCTTCGGACTCGGCGACGAACCAGTACCTCGCGCCGTTCGCGGGTTGCGCGATGGGGGAATGGTTCATGGATAACGGCATGGACGCGCTCATCATTTACGATGACTTGTCCAAGCACGCGACGGCTTACCGTCAAGTGTCGCTGGTGTTGAAACGTCCGTCCGGTCGCGAGGCGTATCCGGGCGACGTGTTTTATCTGCACAGTCGTTTGCTCGAACGGTCGGCGCGAGTCGCTGAGAAATATGGCAACGGTTCGCTTACCGGACTGCCGATCATTGAAACTCAATTGGGCGACGTTTCGGCCTACATTCCGACGAACGTCATTTCGATCACCGACGGCCAGATTTATCTGGAAACAGATTTGTTCTATCAGGGTGTGCGACCAGCCATTTCGGTCGGCTTGTCCGTGTCGCGTGTCGGGTCGGCGGCGCAAATCAAGGCGATGAAGCAGGTTGCCGGTCGCGTGAAACTGGAACTGGCGCAGTTCCGCGAGCTGGCGGCCTTCGCGCAGTTTGGCTCGGACCTGGACGCGGCGACGCAGGCGAAAATTGAACGCGGCAAGCGCGTGGTTGAGGTTTTCAAGCAACCGCAATACAAGCCGCAACCTGTCGAGGCGCAGGCGGCTGTGCTTTGGGCGGTGCAGAATGGTCATTTCGACGACGTGGCGGTGGACAAGATCAAAGATTGTCAGAACAAACTGACCGATTATCTGACCAGCCGCAAAGCGGAGTTGATGGCGAGGATTGCGAAGGAAAAGGCGCTGAGCGACGCGTTGATCGCAGATTTGAAGGCCGCGGTCACGGAGTTCAAACAAACGTACAAGTAGGCATGGCAACCACCCGCGATTTAAGACGCCGCATCAAGTCGATCAAGAACACGTCGCAGATCACCAAGGCGATGCAGATGGTGGCGGCGTCCAAGATGCGCAAGGCCCAGCAGGCCGCGCTGTCGGGACGGCCGTACGCCACATTGATGAACGAGGTGCTGGGTGAAGTGACGGCCAATGCGGGGGATTTCTCACATCCACTGATGGAGAAGCGCGAGGTAAAGCGGCGCAGCGTCATCATCATCAGCACGGACAAAGGATTGTGCGGCGCGCTCAACAGCAACCTGCTGCGCGAGGCGGCGAAATTCGACAAGGACACGACGATCTATATCACCGCTGGACGCAAAGCGTCTCAGTTCGTCGCGCGCACCAGACGTCAACTCGCTGCCGAGTTCACTTACAAGGACGCGCCGTTGTTCGGCGAGGCGCGGGCGATTTCAACCTTTGCCCGCGAGCTGTTCACCAAAGGCGAGGTGGATCAAGTCGATGTGCTTTACACCAATTTCATCTCCACGTTGAACCAAAAGCCGGAACAGCATCAATTGTTGCCGGTCGGCGAGATCAACGGCGTGTCGATGGATATTCACGGTCACGCGACCTCGGAGAAGTTGACGCAGAGTGGGACGGAGTTTCTCTTCGAGCCAAGCGTGGGCGACGTGCTGGGCGCGATGCTGCCGCATTACTTGAATTTCCAGATCTATCAATTTCTGCTCGAGGCCAAGGCGAGCGAACACAGTGCGCGCATGGTCGCCATGAAGAATGCGACCGACAACGCCAAGCAACTCATCAAAGACCTGACGCTCGAATACAACAAACTGCGCCAGGCGAACATCACGAAGGAACTTTTGGAAATCACCAGCGCCGCGATGTCGCTGGGCTAATACGAATCAGAGAAAGAACACATGAATAAAGGTAAAATCGTTCAAATCATCGGTCCCGTCGTGGACGTTGAGTTCGCTGGCGAGCTTCCCGCCATCTACAACGCGTTGACCGTGGAGTTCAGCGTGCAGGGGCAGCCCGTCAAGCTGACGCTCGAGGTGCAGCAGCATCTTGGCGACAACTGGGTGCGCGCCGTCGCCATGTCCAGCACCGAAGGGCTGAAGCGCGGTTACGATGTCGTGGACACCGGCAAGGCGATTTCCATGCCCGTGGGCGACGCCGTGATGGGCCGCGTGTTCAACGTCATCGGCGAACCGGTGGACGAGCGCGGGCCGGTCCAGGCCGACAAGTACTATCCCATCCATCGTCCGGCGCCGCCGTTGGTTGATCAAACAACTTCACCCCAGGTCCTCACCACTGGCATCAAAGTCATCGACCTCATCTGCCCGTTCTTGAAAGGCGGCAAGGTCGGCGCGTTTGGGGGCGCAGGCGTCGGCAAAACAGTCGTCATCATGGAACTCATCAACAACATCGCCAAGCAGCACGGAGGTTATTCCGTGTTCGCCGGCGTCGGAGAACGCACGCGCGAAGGGAACGACCTCTACCACGAAATGTCCGAAGCGGGCGTCATCAACCAAAAGGATTTGAGCAAATCGAAGGTGGCCCTCGTGTATGGGCAGATGAACGAGCCACCCGGAGCGCGGCTTCGCGTGGCGCTGTCCGGCCTTGCCATCACCGAATATTTCCGCGACGAGAAGAATCAGGACGTGCTGCTGTTCATCGACAACATTTTCCGTTTCTCGCAAGCCGGCTCGGAAGTTTCCGCGTTGCTGGGCCGCACCCCGAGCGCGGTGGGTTATCAACCAACCCTCGCCGCGGAAATGGGCGATTTACAGGAACGCATCACTTCGACCAAGAAGGGTTCAATCACATCATTCCAGGCTGTTTACGTGCCCGCGGACGATTTGACGGACCCGGCGCCGGCGACGACGTTCGCGCATCTGGACGCGACGATTGTGTTGGAACGATCCATCGCCGAGCTGGGCATTTATCCGGCGGTTGATCCGCTCGCGTCGAACTCGCGCGCCTTGACACCGGAAATTGTCGGGCAGGAACATTATGACGTGGCGCGTGGCGTGCAAAAGGTTTTGCAACGTTACAAGGACCTGCAGGACATCATCGCGATTCTCGGCATGGACGAACTTTCGCCGGACGACAAACTTACTGTATTCCGCGCGCGCAAGATTCAACGCTTCCTGAGTCAGCCGTTCTCGGTGGCTGAAGTCTTCACAGGTCACGCCGGAAAGCAGGTGGCCATCACCGACACCGTCAAAGGCTTCAAGGAAATCCTTGAGGGCAAACACGATGATGTTGGTGAAGGCAATTTTTACATGAAAGGCAAGATCGAAGAGATCAAAGAAGGTTGAGAGATTATAGTTGAGAGTTGAGAGCAGCCCGCCAATTCTCGACACTCAACTCTCAACGTTCAACACTCAACTCACATGGCCACGCTGAAATTAGAAATCGTCACGCCGGAAGCGAAGACCTACTCGGAGGACGTTGACATGGTCACGCTGCCGGGAGTGGAGGGCGAGATGGGGATCTATCCCATGCACGTTCCGCTGATGACCCAAATCGTGGCCGGCGAAGTTGCCGTGCGCAAAGACGGCCAGGATTATTTTCTCGCCGTGGGAGAAGGGTTTGTGGAAATCACGGGCGACAAGGTCGCCATCATGACGGACATGGCGATCAAGGCCGCCGACATCGACGAAGCCAAAGCCGAGGAGGCCCGACGCCGCGCTGAAGCCCGCCTGGCCGAGAAACTCGACGATGAAGAGGCCGCGCTGGTGAGCGCCGCGCTGATGCATTCGCTGGCCCAACTGAAAGTGAAACGGCGACAACAACGCTAAGCGCAAAGCAGATATTGGATTGGGAAAGGCCGCTGAATACAGCGGCCTTTTTGCTGCCCGGTCGTGCAGAGCAGTCCAGGCGGATGCCAGAATAAATTTCCGGACAGAAATGCACAGGCCCCTCACCCGACCTTCGGCCACCCTCTCCCCATCGGATGAGGAGAGGGGCGGGGTGAGGGGCCATTCAGAATTCAATCTTGTCAAACGGTAAGGTTTCGCGACAAACAAGAATTTTCTAGCAATGTTTTGCCTTCTTTCTGTCGTGACCTTATAAACGCGCGGACAAATATGAGTTCGTTGCGACACAGAGCCAATCCTTCCACCACCAAAACTGGCCTGCCTTCACCCCTGCACGTGGGTGGGGGCCGGAAACTCATGGTTGCCAACCGCAGCGAGATCGCCATCCGCATTTTCCGCGCCGCGACCGAACTGGGCTTCCGCACGGTCGCCATTTACGCGCAAGAAGACCGGTTAGGAATTCATCGCTTCAAGGCTGACGAAGCCTATCTCATTGGCGAAGGCAAAGGCCCGGTTGGCGCTTATCTCGATATTCCGGGCATCGTGGCCTTGGCGAAGGAGAAGTCCGTGGACATGATCCATCCTGGCTACGGCTTTCTCGCGGAGAACGCGGAGTTTGCCCGGGCGTGCAGGGAGGCGGGGATCACCTTTATCGGCCCACGGGCGGAGTTGTTGGAGTTGATGGGCGACAAAGTTGCGGCCCGTGCGCTGGCCGCGAAGTTAAAAATCCCCACGCTGTCGGGTACGAGCGAACCAGTGGCCGACCGTGCTGAAGCTTTGAAGGTCGCGCACGAAATCGGTTTCCCGCTCATCATCAAAGCGGCGTTTGGCGGTGGCGGTCGAGGAATGCGCGTGGTCGAAAAGCAATCGGAACTGGGTAATCTTCTGGACGAGGCGCGCAACGAAGCGGGGCGCGCGTTTGGCAACCCGGCGGTCTTTCTGGAAAAATACATCCCACGCGCCAAGCACATTGAGGTTCAGGTGTTGGGCGATCAACACGGCGCGGTGGTGCATTTGCACGAACGGGATTGTTCGGTTCAGCGCCGGCACCAGAAGGTGGTGGAGATTGCCCCATCCGTCGGATTGGATGAATCGGTGCGCCGTGAATTATGCGACGCCGCTGTGCGTATGGCGCGTGAAATCTCGTACGACAACGCCGGTACAGTGGAATTCCTGTACGACCTTGACAGCCGGTCCTGGTTCTTCATCGAGATGAACCCGCGCATTCAGGTCGAGCACACCGTGACGGAAGTCATCACGGGGATCGACCTGGTCCGCTCACAAATTCTCGTCGCGCAAGGTTATCCGCTTCACGGCGCCGATTTGGATCTGCCGCCGCAGGACGCAATCCCGCGTCAAGGCTACGCCGTCCAATGCCGCGTCACGACCGAGGACCCGGAGAACAAATTCATGCCGGACTACGGAAAAATTCTGACCTACCGTTCGGCCGCCGGTTTCGGAATCCGGCTGGATGGCGGCATGGGTGATGCCGGCAGCGTCATCACCCCGTTCTACGATTCGTTGCTGGTCAAAATCACCGCTTCCGGGCGCACCCTGCCGCTGGCGTTGCAACGGATGGACCGGGCGCTGCGTGAATTTCGCATCCGGGGAGTCAAGACCAATATTCCGTTTCTGGAAAATGTCATCCAGAATGAAACGTTCTGTACGGGCAACGCCACCACGACGTTGATCGACACCACACCGGGGTTGTTCACCTTCAAACCGCGTCGGGACCGCGCCACACGGCTGCTGGCGTTCTTGGCGGATGTCATCGTCAACGGTAACCCGCAGGCGCGCAGTCGCACGCCGAAGATTCCACGTCCCGTCGTTCAATCGCCGGAATACGACCACAAGCACATTCCGCCCGGGGGAACGCGCCAATTGCTGTTGGAACTGGGGCCGGAAGGATTTGCCAGATGGACATTGAAGCAGAAACGGCTGCTCATCACCGACACGACGTTCCGCGACGCGCACCAGTCTCTGCTGGCCACACGCGTTCGCACTTACGACATGCTGGCCGTGGCGGACGCGCTGGCACGGCGCACCCCGCAATTGTTTAGCCTGGAAATGTGGGGTGGCGCGACCTTCGACACGGCGATGCGTTTTCTGCACGAAGATCCGTGGCGGCGTTTGCGCGAGTTGCGGGAGCGCATTCCCAACATTTGTTTTCAAATGCTTTTGCGCGGCGCCAACGCGGTAGGTTATTCCAATTATCCCGACAACGTCGTCGCTGGATTCGTCAAACACGCGGCGGAGCAGGGGATCGACATCTTCCGAATCTTCGACTCGCTGAATTACCTGCCGAATTTGAAGGTGGCGATGGAGGCCGTTCTGAAGACGCACGCCGTTTGCGAGGCCGCCATCTGCTACACGGGAAATATCCTCGATCGCCGACGCAGCAAATATTCGCTCAAGTATTACGTGAAGCTAGCGAAGGAACTCGAGCGCATGGGCGCGCATATTCTGGCGATCAAAGACATGGCGGGCTTGTGCCGTCCCTACGCGGCCTTCCAGTTGGTGAAGGCATTGCGTGAAGCGGTCGGCATCCCGATTCACTTTCACACGCACGACAGCAGTGGGGTGAATTCCGCGTCCATTCTACGTGCCAGCGACGCCGGAGTGGACGTGGTGGATCTGGCGATTGCCTCGATGTCCGGCTCGACCAGCCAACCAAACCTAAATTCCGTCGTGGCGGCATTGCAGAATACGCCGCGTGACACTGCCCTGGATTTGTCCGCGCTCAACGAGTTCGCCGACTACTGGGAGCAGGTGCGCACTTTGTACGCGCCTTTTGACACGTCGCCGGCCAGCGGCAGCGCGGAAGTGTACGAACACGAGATGCCCGGCGGCCAGTACACGAATCTGAAAGAACAAGCAGCGGCGATGGGTCTGGGACATCGTTGGCCAGAAATCGCGCACACGTACGCCGAGGTCAACCAGCTTTTTGGTGACATCGTCAAGGTCACACCCAGTAGCAAGGTGGTGGGTGACATGACAATGTTTCTAATCTCGCGCGGCATCAAACCGGCGGATGTGCTCAATCTCGAACCGGGCGTGACGCCATTTCCGGAATCGGTGATTGAGATGCTTTCCGGTGGCTTGGGTCAACCCCAAGGCGGTTGGCCAAAAAAACTCCAGCGCGTCGTGCTCGGAAAGAAGAAACCCATCCGTGGTCGCCCTGGTTCGCAATTGCGGCCGTTGAATTTCAAGAAGGCCCGGACCAATTTGTCCGCTCAGTTGAAACGCGAAATCACCGATGACGATCTTTACAGTCACCTGATGTATCCGGAGGTGCACGAGGATTTCGCCCGGTTCTCGCGGGATTACGGCGATGTCTCCGTGCTGCCGACTTCCGCCTTCTTCTACGGGTTGAAACCCGGCGACGAAATCTCCGCCAATATCGAGGAGGGAAAAACGCTGTTCATCAAATTGATCAACGTCGGCCCGGTGGACAAGGACGGACATCGCACGCTCAACTTCGAATTGAACGGCATGCCGCGCGAAGCAACGGTGATCGACCGCTCGGTGCAACCCAAGGCCAAAAGCCGCCTCAAGGCCGACCCGACCGACCCGTTGCAAACCGGTGCGCCCATTCCGGGAATTATTACTTCGATAGCGGTGAGCGTCGGGACCAAGGTCACCAAGGGCGACAGGCTGTTGACGATGGAGGCGATGAAGATGCAAACCACACTTTATGCCTCGGCGGATGGAGTGGTGGACGAGATTTGTGTCCAGGTTGGTGAGCCAGTCGAAATCAAAGATCTGCTGGTCCGCCTCAGAGTTTGAACAACGAGAGCTGCCAGCGTCTAACTTTCAATCACGTTGATTTCCACCGGCTCGACGCTGACGCCGAGTTTTTCCAACCATTGGATGTCGCCGTCGCCGAGCCACGGTTCCAGATCCCTCGCCTCAAAACTTTCGCCCTCCAATCTCATCTCGTTACCACGCTTGGCTCTCTGTTCCGGTGTCGCCGAGGTAACGAGGCCCAAATCTTCTCCTCTCAACCGTCAACCAACAATCAGAGCCTCCCGACGTCTGTCAGCAGGTCAGTGGCAAGCACCGCAGAATCATTCCCACTCCCAATCCTTGAAGAGTTTGGCGATGGGGAACTGGAAGCCGGGCAGCAGATGTTCGCCTTCAAGCAGAGCGCCCGAACCGACGAGTTTGCGTTGCGTCGGCGCGTGGCAGACCTCGGCCGTTTCGCTTTCGGGATCGATGATCCAGGCGATTTGGGTGCCGCTGGCAAAGAAGTCTTTGAGGCGCGCGTCGATTTCCGCGCGGGTGTTGTTGGGAGAGAGAATCTCGACGGCGAGATCCGGCGCGCCGGGAAAGAAGCGGCGCTCCGAGGGTTTAAATCCCAGCGTCTCCATCCGGCTCTTGGGAACAAACGACACGTCCGGAGCGCGGCAGTTCCGGTTGAACATCCAGAAGCCGGTGCTGGAGTCGAGCACGGCGCCCAGCCGGTGTTTTTCGGCGAAGTTACCGATGGCAATAATCAAACGGGTGCAGATTCTTCCATGATACCAATTATTTTTTGGGCTCATAACCAGTTCGCCGTTGACGACTTCGTGGATGTACCCGTCCTCCGGCAGGGCCTCCAACTCGGCCTCAGTCCAATCTCTTGTGATGCTTTCGACGGCAGAGTTCATGGAGAGAGCGTAGATTGGCCGAACGGCAATGTCAACCTGCGGCAATCTGCGACCGGACTCCGCGTGAAAGCGTGGACACGAGTTCAGCCAGATTCACCCAGCAGTTTCTCGAGGCTTTCTCCGTCGGAACACGAAGCTTCAACTTTCAATCACGTTGATCTCGACCGGCTCGACGCTGACGCCGAGTTTTTCCAGCCATTTGATGGCGGCCTTGATATCGCTTCGTTTTCCATCCAACTCCAGACTGACAATGCCAATCTCATCGGTGACACTGGCCTGGCGGACGTTGGTGACCACAGGAAATTTATGGCCAAGCTTCCAAATGAGAGGTTCCTTGATGAGCTTCGGCGGATACATCAACCAAAGACGGCGCTGTGTGGGCGAGTCAGACTTGGTTGCTGACAGTTTGTTCTTTGCGTTGGCCATAGGAATTAAAAATTCAAAATTAAAAATGAAAAACGCTATCCAAAACGCCGGGCGTGCCTTCGCCCATTTTTAATTTTACATTTTTCATTTTGAATTACTTCTAGCCTCCGGCGATCGCCGGGATGATGCTGACTTCGTCGCCGTCTTTCAGAGGCGTCTGCTGGTTTTGCAGGAAACGAATGTCCTCCTCGTTGACGTAAACGTTGACGAAGCGCCGGACTTCGCCTTTGTCATCGACGATCCGCTCCTTGATACCAGGAAAACGGGTTTGCAATTCGGTGATAGCCGCGCCGATCGTGGCGGCTTTGACCTCAACGACTTCCTCGTTGTTGGTTAACTTGCGGAGCGGCGTTGGAATTCGGATTGTCTTTGGCATAAATTAAATTTCAATTACTTGATGGGGCTGAATTTAGTGGCTGAAAGAGTTCCGCGTAACGGGATTCAACGTAAAGCGTGGACAGGTCGAAAAGCTCGGACACAAGCAGATCCCAATCCACCTTCTGCCATGCCGAAGGACAACGATCCTGAATACCTTCTTTGTGGAATTGGTCGCGAATGTGTCGGCCTGCTTCGCGTTTTAGTTCGAGGTCAGATACCGGGTCGAGTGTATCTATGATGGGTTGAAAATCCCGCGCGATCTGTTTCGCATAAGGATCATCTGAATCGCGCAATGCCTCGGCAACTTTCGTGCATAGCGCGCGAAGCCGCTCCTCTTTGGCTCTTAGTTCGGTTCGTGTTATTTCTGACATGGAAGTATAACACCTAAAACATTATTGAATTACGCGTTGACCTTCTCTTGACTCGCCAACAGCGCTTCGAATTCCCGCAGGCTCGGTTTGATTTCGCGCGGATGGCCGACGTGGCCATTCACGGCATCGAGTGTCTTGAGGCCGTTGCCGGTCACGCAAAGCACCGCGGAATCATTGGCGGGAATTTTGCCGGAGGCAATAAGTTTCTTGGCCACGCCGACGGTGACGCCGCCCGCGGTTTCTGTAAAAATACCTTCACATTCCGCCAGCAGTTTCATGGCTTCGCGAATTTCATCGTCCGTGATGTCGTCGGCCGCACCGCCGGTGTCTTTCATGGTTTTGAGCGCATAAAAGCCGTCGGCGGGAGTACCGATGGCGAGGGACTTGGCGATCGTGTTGGGTTTGACCGGCTTGAAGAAATCCAGGCCCGCCTTTTGCGCAACCGAAATGGGAGAGCAGCCGGTGGCCTGCGCACCGTGAATGTGGTAGGACGTTTCGGTCGCCAGTCCGAGCTTGATGAATTCCTGATAGCCCTTGTGAATCTTGGTCAAGAGGGAACCGGATGCCATGCAGACAACCGTGTGTTTGGGAATGTGCCAGCCGAGTTGCTCGATGATTTCGTAAGCCATGCTCTTGGAGCCTTCGGCGTAATAGGGGCGCATGTTGACGTTGACGAACGCCCAGCCAAACTTGCCCGCGATTTCGGCGCAGAGGCGATTCACTTCATCGTAGTGGCCTTTGATGCCGACGACGTTTGCGCCATAGATCAACGAGTTGACAATTTTTCCCTGTTCCAGATCGCTGGGAATAAAAACGTACGCTTTCAAGCCGGCGGCGGCGGCGTTGGCGGCAACGGAGTTGGCCAGGTTGCCGGTGGACGCGCAGGCGACGGTAGTAAACCCGAGTTCTCGCGCGCGGCTCAAGGCCACGCTCACCACGCGGTCTTTGAACGAGAGAGTGGGGTAGTTGACCGTGTCGTTCTTGATCCAGAGTTCGCGGATGCCGAGACGTTTGGCCAATCGGTCGGCTTTGACCAGCGGTGTAAAACCGACTTGAAAGCCCACGGTCGGCCCATCAGCCACGGGCAGCAATTCTCGGTAGCGCCACATGGTTTGCGGACGCGATTGAATGGCCGCGCGGGTCATTGACCGTTTGATGCGGGGATAATCGTAAACAACTTCGAGCGGGCCGAAGTCGAACTCGCACACGTGCGTGGCGGTGAGGGGATATTCCCGTCCGCATTCACGGCACTTGAGCGCCTTCATGAAACCTTGCTGCTTTTGCATAAATGTTCTTTCCACTGTAGCAGCCGACGTCAGTCGGCTCATTCTTTAGTTAGAGCGGACTGACGTCCGCTGCTACGAACCACTTCGGGGTAATAAAAAACCCCGCTCATGGGATGAGAAGGGGTGAAAGTTCACGCGCACTTCTCATTTTTCCCAAACCGCTGTCGGTTCGAGCTGGAATTGGCACCTGGACATTGAAGATCGCGCTTCAACCGGTTGCCGTGGTGTCATCGGGCCAGTCCCTCAACCACTCTGCATGAGATTCGTTGTATCAACGAATGCGGATAGATTGATTGATAGCTTGGAATCTGTCAAATAATTTTTCTGTGGTTTAGTTTTGCGGTTGGACGAATTCCTGTCGGGCGAGGGGACGAAGTCGCCAATCAAAGGCCACTCGCGTGGATCAAGGCATTTCGAGCTTGCGTTTTTGAGGCATGCCCGGAACATTTCCCGCCTCTATGGGAACTGAAATTACGACGTCAACGCGCTTCTACGACTTTTTGGCGTGGCTGGATGCCAATAAGAGACGGCTGATCGTGGCCGTGGTCATCCTTGCGGTGGCCGGCTTGGTCACTGCTTTCATGATCTGGCGCGGCAATCAGCGCGAGTTGGAAGCCAACGAAGCCCTGTCCAATGTGCAACCCGGCAGGACTTCCTCCCGCCAGATTGAAGTGGTTCCGTCGGAGGCTTATTTGAAGGTGGCCATGGAATTCAATGGCACAAGCGCTGGCGCGCGTGCGTTATTGCTGGGAGCGGTTTCTTTGTTCGTGGAAGGCAAAGCTGCCGAGGCGCAGGCACAGTTTACAAAATTTCAGCCGGAATACCCGGACAACCCACTTCTACCCGAGGCCATCATGGGCATTGCCGCCTGTCTGGAAGCACAGGGCAAAAGCGCTGAAGCCATTACCAAATACCAGGAAGTGATCTCTCGCTTTCCGAGAGATCACACGGTCGGTCAGGCGAAGCTGGCCCTGGCATTGATCTACGAAAACCAGAACAAGCCGGAACAGGCGCAGAAGCTTTATGCTGAATTGACGCAGGGCACCGCTTACAGTTCGTCCGGCGCAGAAGCCGGGATGCGTTTGGAAGAGTTGTTGCTCAAACATCCTGGCCTCGCCCCAACAAATGCTCCACCTTCGAGAATCTTCAAACCAGAATAATATGAACCAAACATTGCTCAAACAGTGTGTTGCCGAGTTGATCGGCACGTTTACGCTCATCTTCATCGGAGTGGGCGCCATTTACAACGATGGTTCCAATGCCAACGTCGGCTTGCTCGGTATTGCACTCGCGCATGGTCTGGCGATTGCCGTGATGGTCTCCGCGACCGGCGCCATCTCCGGTGGTCATCTGAATCCGGCGGTGACCCTTGGAGTGTATGTCGGTGGTAAAATGGATTTGCCCAAGGCCATTGCTTACTGGATTTCACAACTCGTCGGCGCCACCGTCGCCGGAATCATGCTGGTAAATTTGTTGGGTAACGCTGCTCAATCCGGCGCGCAAATTGTCGCTGCCGGCACGCCTGACCTCGGTGCCAACGTCACCAAGATGCAAGGCATCATGATTGAAGCCGTGCTGACATTTTTTCTTGTGTTTGTGGTTTACGGCACGGCGGTGGACGCCCGCGCGCCGAAGATTGGCGGTCTGGCGATTGGTTTGACTGTGGCGTTGGACATTCTGTTTGGCGGACCGCTGACGGGTGGGGCGATGAATCCGGCGCGCACGTTCGGCCCGGCGCTCGCCAGCGCACATTGGAACAATCATCTCGTGTACTGGATCGGCCCGATGCTCGGCGGCGCGCTGGCCGGGCTGGTGTATGGCCGCTTCCTCATCAAGGAGAAAGACTGACGCCCGGTCATTGCATTTGGAATCTGGATCCAAACCAAGCGCTCTTTGTCGGCAATGTTTGACGCAAATCCATTATGAAGTTGGCCATCATAGGAACAGGGTATGTCGGACTGGTGACGGGCGCCTGCTTTGCCGAGAAGGGCCATCACGTCATCTGTGTCGATAACGACAGTGCCAAAGTCAAACTTCTCCACAGCGGCGGCATTCCGATTTACGAGCCGGGTCTGGCAGAAATGGTCAAAACGAATGTCGCTGCTGGACGACTAACCTTCACCGACAACACTGCGGCAGGGGTCGAGAGTTCAGATGTGATTTTCATTGCGGTGCCGACGCCGCCGCTGCCCGATGGTTCCGTGGACCTGAGTTTCATTGAGAAGGTCGCGCGGGAAATCGCCGGGGCCATGAGTTCTTACAAAATCGTCGTCGATAAAAGCACGGTGCCGGTGCGGACCGGCGACAAGGTGTCTGAAACCATCAAACGTTACTGCAAAGCGAAAGTGGACTTTGACGTGGTCAGCAACCCGGAGTTTCTGCGCGAAGGATTCGCGGTGGATGATTTGATGAAGCCCGACCGCGTCGTGATTGGCGTGCGCTCACAACGTCCAGTGCCGGCGATGAAGGAGATTTACACACCATTCAACGCGCCGATCATCGTCACCGACATCAATTCCGCGGAGTTGATCAAACATGCCGCCAATTCCTTCCTCGCGCTGAAAATTTCCTACATCAACGCCGTCTCGGTCATTTGCGAGGCATCGGGTGCGAACATTCAGGAAGTCGCCAATGGCATGGGCATGGACGCGCGCATTGGCCGCCGCTTTCTCGACGCTTCACTCGGCTTCGGCGGCAGTTGTTTTCCCAAGGATTTGAGCGCGTTCATCAAAATCTCCGAGCAGCTTGGCTACCATTTTGGATTGTTGAAGGAAGTCCAACGGATCAACGCCGAGCAGATGGATCGTTTCGTCAAGAAAATCATCGACACGCTCTGGGTGCTCAAGGAAAAGAAAATCGGCGTGCTCGGTCTCGCCTTCAAGCAGAACACCGACGATGTGCGCATGTCGCCGGCCATTGATTTGTGCCATCGCCTGCAGCGGGAAGGCGCGCTTCTCCGCGTTCACGATCCGCAAGCGATGGAGAAGGCCAAGGCTGAACTGAAGGAAGTGACTTACGTCGATGACATGAATGAAGTCGCTGAGGGCTGTGATGCCTTGATCGTTGCTACTGAATGGCCGATTTTCAAGAAGCTCGACCTTGAACGCGCCCGCAAGGCGTTGACTCATCCAATCATGTTCGACGGCCGGAATCTTTTCGACCCGGCAGAGATGGAACGATTGGGTTTCATTTACAAAAGCATCGGACGGTGATGTGGCATCGGAGTGATGGACAAGCACCGAAAGCCAACCCTCCAGCACTCCACCACTCCATCGACCCAACCGGTCGAAGTCGCCGCCGGACTGATCTTTCGTGACGGCAAACTGCTCATCACCCAACGACCCGCCGATGCGCATCTGGGCGGATTGTGGGAATTTCCCGGTGGTAAAAGACATCCTGGGGAGTCATTCGAGGAATGTCTGCGGCGCGAACTGTTCGAGGAGTTGGGCATCGAGGTGACGGTGGGCGCGCTGGTGGAGGAAATCACCCACGCTTACCCCGAAAAAACTGTGCGCCTGAAATTTTTCCGCTGTCGATGGGAGCGGAACGAACCACGGGCGCTTGGCTGTCCCGCATTCCTCTGGGTCAACCTCTCGGAACTGGCAGGTCATGAGTTTCCCGCGGCGGACGCAGAATTATTGCAGTGATTGGAAAACTCCCCTGACCTCTGGCGCTGATTCGCACCGGCCCGATACTCACTCACTTCTCACACCTTCCCGTAAAATTCCTCCACAACCGTTTTGAAATTGTTTTCAGCGACGTTGACGATGCGTATCTCCCGTTGGGCGTTCTCCACCGAATCGCTCGCGTGCGCAGCGTTGACCATGATGGTCTGGCCGAACTCGCGCCGAATGGAGCCGGGCGGCGCTTTGGAGGGATCAGTCGGGCCGAGGACGTCGCGAATCTTACGCACGGCCTCGACGCCTTCATAGATCAAAGCGATGCACTTTTCGCTGCCGGGTTGGTTTAGTTGGTCGGGCGGACATTCGGACGGCGCGCGTCCTGACATGAACTTGACGATGTTTTCGAATTGGTTGTCACCGTAAAGCGGGCCGAGGATACGTCCCAGTTCCTGCTCCTGCTGGGACGGGATTTTCAGATTGAATTCCTTTTCAACCGCGGCCTTCGCACGCGCGACCACAACGCTCACGAGCTTGGTGCGCAGCACTTCCTTGACCGGCCCATAAAACTCGGTCGCCTGCGCCACGCTCATGCGATGCACCTTGATGCCTACGATGAACAGGCCGGTGCGCGAGAAAAAATCAATCACGTTGCCGGGCCGGCCGGTCGGGAAACGGAAATTTTCCGGCTTGATCAACACCAACGTGCGTTGTGGCGTTTCCCCCGGCTGATAAGGAATTGTGTTTTCCAGGACACCGCCGTCCGTGTCGGAGTAGCGCGCCCAGAGTTTCAACTTCATCTTGGCCTCATCGACGTTGGGAGCCGCCAGCACCGCCGGTTCGAAATAACGCACCTGATCGTTCTCATCGATGACGAGGTCGCCGTAAGTATCACGGATAGTTTCGCCGCCGCGCCGGTCCGCGCCGATATTGCCGATAACTGAGCGGATTTTGCGCACCGCATCGTCGCCTTGAAACAACAGCACCATGACCCGGCGACGCCGCTTGGTCTTGGGATCGGGCGATAGATTCTGCAAGATGTACTGATAAATCAGCTCTTGGATGCGTCGGTCCTGGGGATCATTGGCCGAAACGATGGCTTCGGAGTATTGCTTCACAAGCTCCGTGCTCGGGCCGAACAAGCGGGCACCGACCATTTCCAGTCCAGTGCGGGTGATCAAGCGGCTCAGAATGCCGCCGGTGCGGGACTTGTTCAGCGAGTAGGGTGTGATGATGACGTAAGCAAGCTGTTCAGACATAAAGGCAAATCAACCAGCGGACTTCGGCGCGGCGGCGGGAGTCGTGGTCGTGGCTTTGCCTCCGAGAATTTTGAACATGACCACACCGCAGGTTGGACATTTGCCTTTAATCGCTTTGCGGCCGTTCTTCATGACTTCTTCCACGGCATCGGCAATTTCCTTTTTGGCCTTACACTTGACGCAATATCCTTCGGGCATAAAAATTCAATCGACAAAATGTCTCACGCGCTGTTTCTGCGGCGGCGAGTAGCTTACGGGTCAGTTCTCGCAAGCGTCAACTGGAAAACCACTTCGACAACCAGTCCAGAAATACACGCAACCTATTGATGACGAATCAGATGAGATACAAACTGTCGCGCCGTCTCAGCGAGGGAGAGGACGCTTAATCCTTCGCTTGCGATGTCGAATTTGATGCCAGCGCGGATTGTCGCAACGTAGTTTTGAGGATTTTTCCGGTCGCGTTGCGGGGCAAGGCGGCCATGAACACCACTCGGCGCGGCACTTTGTAATCAGCGAGTTTCTGACGGACAAATTGAAGCAGCGCCTTCTCTTCAAGCCTGGTTCCGTCGGCAGCGGCAACGAAAGCAACGGGTTGTTCCCCTTTGCGCGGATCGGGCATACCGATCACTGCGGCCTCTTTCACGCCGGGAAAATGGTAGATGATTTCTTCAATCTCGCGCGGATAGACGTTGATGCCGTTGACGAGCAGCATGTCTTTCTTGCGGTCGGTGATGTAGAAATAGCCGTCAGGATCGCGATGTCCCACGTCGCCAGTGAGCAGCCAGCCGTTGCGCAAGGCTTTCGCGGTTTCCTCCGGTTGATTCCAGTAGCCTTGCATGACATTGCCGCCGCGGACGCAGATTTCGCCGGTCTGTCCTGATGCAAGCAGATCGCCGGCATCATTCTGAACGCTGACTTCCACATTGGGAATGGGGACGCCGATCGAGCCCGCCTTCCACGGTCCCGCCAGTGGATTCATACTCACGACTGGACTGGCTTCGCTCAAACCATAGCCTTCCAGCAAAGGTGTGGAAAAACGCTCGGTGAATTCTTTCAACACCTTCGCCGGTAACGGCGCCGAACCGCTGACGCACAAACGCAAGGGTAATTTTAATTCCGCAGGCGCGCTCGTCAGGCTGCGGAAGAATTGCGGTATGGCTGGGAGAATCGAGGCCTTCCGATGAACCACCTCTTGAATCACGTTCTTGGGCGGATGCAACGATTTGGCCAGCACCATTGAACCGCCTGCAATCAGCGGCAAAAAAACCCCCACACACAGCATGAAACTGTGAAACATCGGCAACAGCACAACGAAGCGGTCGTCACCCACGGCCTGAAGCACCTGGCAACAGCTATCGACGTTGTGCAGCAGGTTGCCGTGCGAAAGCATCGCTCCCTTCGGCTTGCCCGTGGTCCCAGAGGTGTAAATGATGACGGCCAGATCGGATTCGTTCCGCTCCGACAACTTAAATGAACTGGATGGCCGCGGCAGTCCCCCGAAATCTTCGATGCGCAGACAACGAAGTTGCGGTCGCATCGCCGTCAATGCCGCCGTGCCCTCACCCATCGACGCATCGGTGATGAGAACGTCGATCCCTGCGTCGCTCAAAATGTAATTGACCTCATCGGGTTTGAGAAAGTTGTTGATCGGCACCACGACGCCGCCAGCGAGGAAGACACCAAACAGGGCCGGCACAAACTCTGGACAATTTTTGAGCCACAATCCAACGCGGTCGCCCGGCTCGACCACAAAGCGATTCTGCAAGCAATGGGCGACGGCAAGCGAGCGCGTCCAAAGTTGCTCGAAGGAGTATTCATCTTCACCCCAAAAAATGGCGGTCTTTTGTGAAAACTTTCCGGCCGAGGTTGAAAATGCAGTCGCCAGGTTCATTGCGCGTGATTAAACCATCTCGTTGCCCGGAAGCCAAGTCCGAATTCCTGACAAAAGTGAATTGATTTCAACTTCCTGCTTCACGTTGCGCCGGTCAAAACCTTAAATAGCGGTGCATGATTGATGGCGATAAAAAGCTGGCCGATTTTCTGGTTCACTTGAAGTCGGCGCCGTGGGCTGCCCTCGACACCGAGGCCGACAGCCTCCACGCGTATCCGGAAAAAGTTTGCCTGCTGCAAATCAGCACACCGGCCGGCGATGAGTTGATCGATCCGCTGGCCAACCTTGATCTTGATCCTCTGCTGGACGCCTTGTGTGGCCACGAGTTGATCATGCACGGAGCGGATTACGATCTGCGATTGCTGCGCAAGCATCACGCCTTCGTGCCACGAACCATCTTCGACACCATGCTCGCCAGCCGCCTGTTGGGTGGTCGCCAATTCGGCCTGACCAACCTGGTCGCCGAGCACCTTGGCGTGACGCTGGACAAAGGCTCGCAAAAAGCCGACTGGGCGCGCCGACCGCTGACCCAGCGGATGGAAATCTACGCGCGCAACGATACGCATTATTTGAAACCGCTTGCGGACAAGCTCAAGCTTGAACTCCAACAGAAAGGACGGCTCGCCTGGCAGCAGGAAAGCTGCGCCCGGCTGATTGCTGATTGCGCGCGGCCGGCGTCACCTGATCCAGATCTGGTCTGGCGAATCAAGGGAAGCCATTTGCTCGGCCCGCCGGGTCTCGCCGTGCTGCGCGAACTCTGGCACTGGCGCGAGGCTGAAGCGGTTGCCGCCAATCGACCACCGTTCTTTGTTCTCAGTCACGAAACCCTCGTCAAGGTGGCCGGGGCGGCAACGAATGCTCATCCTTTCGACACGTTGTTGCCGCGTCATTTTTCTGATCGTCGCCGTGCTGGATTGAAAGCCGCCATCGCTCGCGGCCTGGCCGTGCCGGTCGGCGAACAGCCGAAACCGCTTCGCCAGATAAACCGCCGGCCGAGCGAGGCGGAAAAGCGTCGGTTTATCGAATTGCAGAAGCGGCGCGATCATCACGCCCATGAACTGGGCATTGACCCTACGTTGATCGCAAGCCGGGCGACGCTGGCGGCGCTGGCTGAAGATTGGAACGCCCACGAAAGCGAGTTAATGAATTGGCAGCGGGAGTTATTGCAGTCGCGCACATGAGTTGCTTGAGCAACACAGGGAGCATTGATCGCGACAGGAATGAGCCTTTCCATATAAAGGTAGATCACTCGTCATGCACCTGGGCAAACGCCACTTTGAAGTGGACATTTGCCAGAGTCTGAGATACGCATAGAAAACTCAAATGAAGGCGACCTTGAGACCCCACATCCGGCAACTCACAGCCATGCTCTTCGCGCTCCTGGCGATGAGCGCGTCCGCAACGGTGCATTACGTGGACGCGAACAACGCCAGTCCGGTGCCGCCCTACATCGACTGGGCCACGGCCGCGACGACTATCCAGGACGCCATCGACATCGCGTTACCTCAAGACGAAATCGTAGTTACGAACGGCATTTACGCAAGTGGCGGGCGAGTGGCTTACGGCTCATTAACGAACAGGGTTGCGATCATTAAGCCATTAAATGTCAGAAGTGTGAATGGTCCGGGTGCAACAGTTGTTGAAGGGTATCAAGTTCCTGGGTCGATCAACGGAGACTCAGCCATTCGTTGTTTGTATCTCACTAATGGTGCCCAATTAATCGGATTCACACTGCGCAAAGGTGCAACGCGAACCTCCAGGACGTTTACGGATCCTTCGACCAGCGGAGGAGGGGTCTTCGGCGAGAAATATGGGTTGTGTATCGTTTCGAATTGTCTATTAACCGGAAATTCAGCACGCGATTACGGCGGTGGTGCCGCTGGGGCTAGACTGTACAATTGTGTCGTCAGCAATAATACCTCAGGGCTATTTGGGGGTGGAGTCCTGACCCCTGCCTGCCTCAATTGCACTTTGATCAGCAATTCAGCCCAGTTTGGCGGTGGTGCGTACGAGGGATACTTGACGAACTGCGTCTTGTCGGGAAACAAGGCCTCGCAGGATGGGGCAGGGGCAAATGGCAGCATATTATACAACTGCGTCATTCGAGATAATATCGCGAACAATAATGGCGGTGGAGTTTACGCTGGAGCCGTTTACAACTGCACGATAGTTGGTAATTCAGCGAGCCAAGGTGGCGGCCTGCATAACACTTTTCCAGCTCGTAATTCAATCATGTATTACAATAATTCCGGAGGGAACTATTACAATTCCGGCTACGCGAACTGCTGCACAATTCCTCTGATTATAGACGACGATGTGAGGAGCTTCACCAATGCGCCAATGTTTGTGAACCTCCTCAGCGGCGATTTCCGACTTCAATCCAATTCACCATGTATAAACTCAGGCTACAACGCCTCTGCTCCTGCTGGTGTGGATTTGGACGGGAATCCACGCGTCGTCGGCGGCTACGTTGACGTGGGAGCCTATGAGTACCAAAACCCATCTTCGGTCATCTCGTTGGCCTATCTCCAAAGATACGGCCTCCCCACGGATGGTTTAGCGGATTACATGGACTCTGATGGCGATGGTATGAACAACTGGCAGGAGTGGCAGGCAGGCACTAATCCCACGAATGCCCAATCCGTCCTACACCTTTTAAGCCCTATGGTAAGTGGATCAGGAGTGGTGCTAAAATGGGCAGGGATCAGGGGTATTACTTACTCCTTGCAGAGATCAACCAATCTCACGAACCAGACGCCTTTCCTGAACCTGCGCACGAATATCCCTGGTCCAAGTGTTAGTGGCTACACGAATACTTTCACGGACACTAATGTAACTTTTGTTTGGGCATTGTACCGGCTCGGGGTGCAGGAATAACTTGAACTTTGAGGTGCAGCGGTATGCCGGCGGCAGCGCGAATCGTCGTTCCGCCGTCCTCCTCAACGAGGCGAAACCAAACTTGGCGTGCGGGAACCGCAGTTCAAAGTTTATCTCACCACATCAAACGCGAAACCCTTCAGGTATTCCGTTTCAGGAATGGCTGGAATAATGGGATGATCAGGTGATTGAGCGTAAGTGGCAACCCGCCGCAACGTGCGCCGCGCATCGAACGCCGCCGCCAAAATCACTTCCTGAAATGTCACGGCATCCACGTGGTGCGAGCAGCAGAACGTGGCGAGCGTTCCGCCGGTTTTCAACAACTTCAAGGCGCGCAGATGAATCTCCTTATAACCTCGCAACGCGTCCGGCACCGAAGCCCGATTTCTCGTGAACGACGGCGGGTCGAGCACGATCAGGTCGAAACGCGGGACAACCTTTTCGTGCGGCTTGACTGCGGTTTGCGCTTTCAGCCAGTCGAAGACATTCACCGTTTCAAACGAGCATTTCTCCGCCAGCCCGTTGGCGGCGGCGATGCGCGTAGTCGCGGCGATGGCATCGGCGCTCTGGTCGAGCATGTGGACGTGCGCTGCGTCAGCTCGCGCTGCGTGCAGCCCGAAGCCGCCGAGAAAGCTGAAACAGTCCAGCACCTGACCGCTTTTTGCAAACTCGGCGACGAGTTGGTAGTTCATTTGTTGATCCAGGTAGAGACCGGTCTTGTGTCCGCCGAGGATGTCCACTTCAAATTGCAATCCGTTGAGGTTGATTGAAACCGGCTCCTCCAGCGTACCGACGAGCAGCCCGTTGGCGTCGGGCAATCCTTCAAATTTGCGGAACGCGGTGTCGCTGCGTTCCACGATGGCGCGCGGGGAAAAGATGGTTTGCAGTGCGGCAAGGATCATCGGTTTGCGTTGATCCGTGGCGAGCGCCGAAGTTTGCAGCACGAGCACATCCTCATACTTGTCAACGATCAAGCCGCTGAGAAAATCGCTCTCGGAATTGACGACGCGGTAAGAGGTCGCGTTGGGCAGATGCTTTTGTCGGACGGCGAGGGCAGCGCGGATGCGTTGTTCGAAAAACGGTTGATCCACGGCAATCCGTTCCGGTGAAAGGACGCGGACATTGATCTTGGATTTTGAATTGTAGAAGCCAACGCCGAGGAAACGTTGCCGATGGTCTTTGACTTGGACCAACTGGCCGTCGGCGGCCGGTTGGGTCAGTCGGAGGATGGAGCCGGAATAAATCCACGGATGGCCCGCCAAAACGCGGTCGGCTTCGCCTGGTCGCAGTAAAACAGTCGGCAATGATTCCATAATTTTGTAAACATTTGGCGAACCTGTCGGTGCGCGGGGCTGATGAAGGCAGAGACAGACGGAAGATGAAAGCGAATTCTGACGAAGGCCGGTGGCCAGAAATAACCCTGCTTTTGTTGTTGGCTTTGGGCAGCCGAGTGGTTAGACTGGGGATGTTCCGATATGAAAGATGTCAGCACAGTCGGCGTGATACTGAAGCACAAAGGCTCGAAGGTCTGGTGCATTTCGCCGGACGCGACGGTCTTTGAAGCCATCAGCATGATGGCGGAAAAGAACGTCGGCGCGCTGCTGGTCATGATGGACGACAAGTTGTTGGGCATTATTTCCGAGCGCGACTACACCCGCAAAGTTGCGCTCAAGGGAAAATCCTCCAAAAAAACGCAGGTTCTGGAAATTGTTTCCAGTCCGGTCATCTTCGTCACCCCGGAGCATTCGGTGGAAGAGTGCATGCGCATCATGACCGAACATCGCGTTCGTCATCTGCCGCTGCTGCAAGAGGAAAAGGTCGTCGGTGTCATTTCCATTGGCGACTTGGTGAATTGGATCATCTCCGCCCAGAGCGCGACCATCAACCAACTGGAGAGTTACATTACCGGCGGCTATCCAGGTTGAAGTCGTTTCCACTGACCTGTCCGCTACGAGCGTCACGAACAGTCCCAAACGACTCCAGTTCGCCGGTTCAACAGTTGGCCAAATCTTCACTCGGAAAAATTCGTTCGGCCGCACGAGGGGGGACCAATCATCAAACAATGTTTGACCAACCAATCGCAGAAGTGTGAAGCGGCGGAGGACCGTGACTTACTCCAACGCGTGATGGTGGAAACTGATGAAGGTCACGGCAAAACTATGCCCGCACGGAGAGTCTCAGAACCGCTGCCGACATGAACATAGAAAAGAACAAGAGCTGGCTACCGACTCGACACTGGTGGGTGCTTGTATCTGTGGTGCTTGCTTTGGCAATCGCTATCCTACTCGTGACCGCGCACTCAACCATGCCAAGTTACGCCGGTCGCTCCGCCGAGAGTTGGTTGCGCGATGTATTCGGCTCAACCACCAGTCGCAAGTCTCAAACTGCGGCCATCGCCGCGTTCAGCGAGATGGGCACGAACGGGGTTGCATTTCTCGTCGAGTCCTTGGAACGACGGGACGGTGCTCTGAGCCTTCTCTACCGTCGCCTTTTTACCAGACTTCCGCCAATGCTTCGACAGCGGCTGACCGCCCCGGTGGATACGGACAGTTTAGCTAATGCCGCCAGCTTGGTGCTGCTCAACGTACGCGACAGCGCACCAGAGCGGACCTTCCCGCGGCTTGTCCGATTATTGTCGTCGGACCATTCCCGGACGCGGTTGTATGCCGCTGGAGTGGTTCAGCATTACGCGTTGAATTATCGGCAATTCGATTTCGCCCCCTTCCGTGCGGAACTGGTGGGTGCGTTGCGCGATACCAACGATTGGATACGGATCGAGGTGGTCATTGCGCTGGACGCCCTCAACTTGAGTGGGCCTAAACTGCTTCCGGCACTCAGGGCGGCATTGACGAATTCCAATCCAACGATCCGCAATGCGGCACAGGCTACCGCTGACCGACTCGAGGCCAAGAATGCTGCGGCCACTCGATACCATGCCCCGTAACTCGAAATTACAATGGGACTTTGGTGGGTTGTTTCCGCATGGTCGATTCTTTAAATATTCAAATGTTGGTGAATGAAATCATCGGGCTTGATCGGTTGTGGCTTATAGCCCGCAGTTTTCAGCACATCGAAGTGCCTGTCTTCCGTAATCACAAAGTCGGCGTCGGCGGCGATAGCGCAGTCGCAAAATTTATTATCGTCAGGGTCAGTCGTGATGGCATTAAAACGAAACTGGGGTTCGACTTGACGGACATTGTGGTGCAATTGTGAAAGCAACTCGAGCAAGGCGAGGACATCACGCGAGCGTTGAGCGCCGGACAGTCTGGTTGTGACTTCTTCGTTTCCGAGCAGGATTTCAGTCGAGACAGCGAGTGTAAACCGGCCGTCCAACCAGGCGCGGAGGATCGGATAAAACGGCTGCCTCCGCCCGAAGATTTGGAGAAAGACGCCGGTATCCAGGCAGACCGTCATGCGTAACGGTGCTCAGCACGAAATTGTTTCACCAGTGCGGCAACGCGTCGCAGTCGTCCTTGATCAGCGTCCTTGTCAAAGGCCTCGTTAAGGCGGTCGGCCAGTTCCTCGGCCTCGACTTGCAGCAACACTTGATTGAGCAACGAAAGTTGCTGTCCGTTCATGTGCTCGATCTTTTCGTGCAACAAAGGCTTTAACTTCTCTGGCTCGACGGGCGCTGACCATGGCGCAATCTTCATGTTTTTCTTTTACCACGCCACGCGTTCGCTTGCCACTTGAATTTCCGTGTTTGCCCGCAGTTGAATTCCTGGCTAACTAAGCGTGATGGGCAAAGTGAAATCGCAATGGGACTTCGGTGAGTTGTTTCCGACGGAGGCAACGCGCAAAGTGCTCACGGTGGGCGAGCTGACGATGCAGATCAAACGCACACTGGAAAAGCAGGTCGGACAGGTGTGGGTGACGGGCGAAGTTACGAACCTGCGCGCGCAAAGTTCCGGTCACATTTATTTCACCCTCAAGGATGCCAGTGCGCAATTGAGCTGCGTGTTGTTTCGCGGCGAGGCGCAGGCCAGTCGCGACTTGTTGCAGGACGGCCAGAAGATAATTGTTCAAGGCGAGCTCACGGTTTATGAGCCGCGCGGGCAATATCAACTGCGCGTTGTGTCGGTGGAGCTACAGGGCATTGGCGCGTTGCAACTGGCGTTTGAAAAGCTGAAGCAGAAACTCCAGGCCGAGGGACTGTTCGCCCCCGAACGCAAGCGTCCTCTGCCTCGCTACCCACAGCGCATCGGCCTCGTCACGTCGCCGACGGGCGCGGCCATTCGCGACGTGCTGCATGTGATTCAACGGCGCAATCCGGCGTTGGAAATCATCCTCGCGCCGTGCCGGGTGCAGGGCGAAGGTGCGGCGGAGGAAATCGCCGCGGCGATTCGGTTGCTGAATGAATTCAATGCGGGAGTTCAAGCTTCAGCTTGTCGGGGCGATGAAGAAAAGGGGAACAAGCTGAAGCTTGAACTCCAACCAGACGGTGGAATCGACCTCCTTCTGGTCACCCGCGGCGGCGGCAGTCTGGAAGATTTGTGGGCGTCTAACGAGGAAGTCGTGGCGCGCGCGATTTTTGAATCGGCGTTGCCCGTCGTTTCGGCGGTGGGTCACGAGATTGATTTCACCATCAGCGATTTCGTGGCGGATGTCCGGGCCGCCACGCCCAGCGCCGCGGCGGAGATCATTACCGAAGGCGTGTTTGCCAGCCGCCGATTTCTGTCCGAGGTGTCCGACGGCTTGCGTCAACGAATGGAACAGCGCGTGGCGCGCGAGCGGGAATCGTTGGAGCAACTTGCCCAACGGGTGGTTCGCACTCATCCGCGTCGGCGGTTGAACGAAAAGTTGCAACAGCTCGACGATTTGCAAGGCAGTTTGTCGCGCTGCGTCAGACAGGGAACCCGCAACCAGCGCGTCGCCTGGCAAACGTTGGCGGAACGGTTGCTGCGCGTGCGTCCGGCGCTGATTCTTGGGCAGCGGCGGGAGTCGCTGCGTCAAAAGCAACGCCGATTGCACGAGCAGGGGCGTCATCGGGTGGAAGAATTGCGGAGCGGCTGGACGACGTTGGAGGCGCGGCTGCGTCTGCTTTCGCCGGAGCAGGTGTTGTCACGCGGCTACTCCATCACGATGGACGTGGCCACCGGCAAGGTTCTGCGCGCCGCCGATCAAACCAGGGCCGGACAACGGTTGAAGACGCGTTTACATTCAGGCGAGGTCATCAGTCGGGTCGAGAATTAATCGTCAGCTAATCGCCGGAGTTTTTTTGGCAAGGGACTTGACCGCGCAACTTCACCTCGGGTAGTTTCCTGCGTTTTTTTGAACCTTTAACAGAATATCCAATGGTTGATGAACGTCCATACGCCGGATGATTCAGCGGCCTTGGGTGGCCAAGAGAATTAAAATGTTAAATCGAATTTTTTGTTGCCTGATTATTTCCATTTTTGTTGGTCGGGCGCAGCAGGGCGACAAGCCCGGTGAGGTTCAAAACGCAGCCACGTTTCCCGTTCCACCGTCGCCCGCGTTGTCGCCGGAGCAGGCGTTGAAAACGTTCAAGCTCGCGCCTGGTTTCCGGATCGAGTTGGTGGCCAGTGAACCATTGGTGAGCGACCCGGTGGCGATGGAGTTTGATCCGGATGGCCGCCTTTGGGTCGTTGAGATGCGCGGCTTCATGCCGAATGTCGATGGCGTGGGCGAAGACGCGCCGGTCGGCCGGGTGGTGGTGCTGGAAGATGTTGACGGGGATGGGCGGATGGACAAGAGCACGGTGTTCCTCGACGGATTGGTCATGCCGCGGGCGATTGGGTTGGTGCGTGACGGCGTGTTGGTGGCCGAACCTCCCAAACTGTGGTTTTGTCGGGACACGAACGGCGATGGCAAGTGCGATGAAAAGATTGAGGTGGCCGGTGATTACGGCAACCGCACCAGTCCGGAGCACACGGCCAACGGACTGCTGGGCGCTTTGGATAACTGGATTTACAGTGCAAACTACACCACGCGGTTTCGAAATGTGGATGGCGAGTGGAAACGGTCGCCCACCGTGTTCCGCGGTCAGTGGGGATTATCGCAGGACGATTTTGGCCGGCTCTTTTTCAATTCGAACGAGGACCAACTTCGTTGTAACCTCGTGCCGTCGGCGTATCTGGTTCGCAATCCCAATTTTCGCAATCCGGTCGGATTGAATCATCAAGTCATTCGGGATCAAGCCGTGTGGCCGGTTCACGCCAATCCGGGCGTGAACCGCGGCTATCGCCCCACGCAATTGCGGGCGGACGGCACGCTGGCCACGTTCACGGCGGCGTGCGGGCCGGTGATTTATCGCGGCGATAATTTCCCCGCTGAATTTTACGGCAATGCCTTTGTATGCGAGCCCGCGGGCAACCTTGTCAAAAGAGATATTCTTGCAGAGCGGGATTGTGCCATCACTGGTCAGGGCGCCTACGCGAAATCCGAATTTCTCGCCTCGACCGATGAGCGGTTTCGGCCGGTCAATGCCTGTAACGCACCGGACGGCACGTTGTATCTGGTTGATATGTATCGCGGCATCTTGCAGCACCGCATTTTTGTGACGAGCTATTTGCGCAAACAAATCGAGTCGCGCGGTCTGGAAAAACCGATTGGGCTGGGCCGCATCTACCGCGTCGTCCACGACGCGAAGAGACCCGGCCCGCAACCACACTTGAGCAAAGCCAGTTCAGTGGAGTTGGTAAAATACCTTTCGCATCCAAATGGCTGGTGGCGTGACACCGCCCAACGACTCCTGGTGGAGCGCGCTGATTTGTCGGTCACCGCCGATTTGAAAAAACTGGCCACCACTGGTGACAATCCGCTGGGTCGGTTGCACGCGCTGTGGACGCTGGATGGTATGGGCGAAAGCGACCTGGGGACGCTCACAACCGCGCTGGCCGATCATCATCCCAAGGTGAAAGCCGCCGCCATTCGACTGCTGGAACCATTCCTTAAATCGAACGAAAAGCCGAAAGTATTGGCGGCGTTGTTGCCGTTAATCAACGACGACCAGCCCGATGTTCAATTGCAACTTGCCTTCACGTTTGGCGAAGTCGCCGGTGCAAGAGCGGAGGACGGAATGATCGCGCTGCTCCAGAAATCAGCTGATAACGTGCTCGTGCGCGAGGCCGTGTTCAGCGGATTGGTGGTGCGGGAATTGGAGTTTTTGGAAAGATTATTGGCGGTCAGGAACTGGAGCGCCAATAAACCCGGTCGCAATGAAATGCTCAAGGGGTTGGCCCAATGCATCTTCACCGCCGGCAAACCCAAAGGCGTGGAGCGCGTGTTCGAATTGGCGGCCAGACAATCCGGCGCGACGACCTGGCGGCAACTGGCCTTGTTGGATGGGATGGTGGCCACGGCGCCGGCGCCAATGAAGAGCAAGACGTCGTTCAGAATCAAACCGATCAATTTTCCGGCGGAGCCAAAGGCAGTGATCGCCTTGCAGGAATCGGGCAACCCGGCGGTCCGTGAGCGGATCGAAAAGATTACGTCGTTGATCACGTGGCCGGGACAACCCGGCTATGTGCCGCCGCCGCCGGTCATACCGTTGACCACGGAGGAAAAGGAGCGCTTCGAACTGGGCAAGACTTTGTTTGAGTCCAGTTGCGCCCAGTGCCACCAGCCGCACGGACTGGGGCAGGAAGGCTTGGCGCCGCCGCTGGTGGATTCGGAATGGGTGCTCGGCTCGGACCAGCGTCTGGCGCGGATTGTCTTGCAGGGCGTGCACGGCCCGCTCAACGTCAAGGGCCGCGTTTATGAGTTGGACATGCCGGGCTTGGGGATTTTTGACGACAACCAGATCGCGTCCATCCTGACTTATATCCGCCGCGCTTGGGATCATGGCGCGCCACCCGTCGAACCGATGACGGTAAAGAAAGTGCGCGCCGAAACCACCGGCCGCGAGGAAGCTTGGAGTGAATCGAAGCTGTTGAAGATTCCATAAACGTCCGGTTTGAGAATCCTCTGGAGTGGATTAGGAATTGCCAGTTTGAAGTGCATCATGTGGTTTTCTTTTGAGTCTGGCTGGCTCGCAAGCGAATACGCCCAGGTGATAATGATCCCGAAAAGGTTGCAGACCGGCGCGGGCAGTGGGCCTGAATCCAGCCAAATATTTCGGCGTTTTCAAACGCAATGCAGAATTGCGTCGGATATAAATCCCCTCTGGAATGGCTTGTGAAAGGTCTTTACTTGAGCAAGCGCAATGGGTAATTTTGGTCAACGTCCGATAACCAAACCTTTACGCTTATGAATTCGAACCACACTTCTGCGACCCGTGATGGGGAAACGCGACGCTCATTTCTCAAGAAGGCCACGACTGCTGCGGTCGCTGTCGGTGCAACCAATCTTTTCAAAACGCCGGTCTATGGCCAGAACCAGGCGCCCTCGCCGAGTCACGTGGTCGGCGCGAACGATCGCATTGTGATTGGAGTCATTGGCACCGGAAAGCAGGGCATGACCCACGTCCGCCTCAACAAGCAAAACGCGTCGGACAACAACATTGTGTTTGGTGCCGTTTGTGACCTTTACCAGAAGCATTTGAACGAAGCCAAGAAACACACCGAGCTGGCGGATGCCAATGGCTATGGCGACCACCGGAAATTGCTTGAGCGAAAAGACATTGACGCCGTGATCTGCGCGCCCGTGGACAACTGGCACGCGCAGGTGACGCTCGACGCGCTGGACGCCGGCAAACATGTCTATTGCGAGAAACCAATGACCCGTTACGTGGAAGAAACATGGGCCGTCTATGATGCCGTGAAGCGCACGGGTAAAGTTTACCAATGCGGGTCGCAGTACACTGCCGACCCCATGGTTCACAAGGCCGCCGAGTGGATCAAGGCGGGCAAACTCGGTCCGCTGGTCTGGGCGCAAGGCTCGTACTGTCGCAACAACAAGACCAACAGTGAGTGGTCGTTTCCGATCGACTCGGACGCGAACGAGAAAAACCTCGACTGGAACCGTTGGCTCGGCCGGGCTCCCAAGATTCCCTTCAACCCGGACCACTACTTCAGTTGGCACAAATATGTTGCCTATAACTCGGGCCTTCTTGGCAATCTGCTCAGCCACCGTTTCATCCCTTTGATGCTGGCCACCGGCAATCCAGAGTTCCCGCACCGGGTTTGTTGCACGGGCACGCGCAAGGTTTCCACCGACCGCGACATCCCCGATACGACGCACGTGCTGGCGGAATTTCCCAGCGGCCTGACCTTCGTCATTGTCGGTAGCACCGTCAATGAGCAGGGACTGCCGGACATGATGCGCGGTCGCAAGGGGACACTTTATATGGCCGCCAGCAAGAACAAGCTGGAGTTGCGACCCGAACGCATCTTCGCTGACGAACTGGACACGATAGAATTCAGCGACCCGGCACCGTTTGGCAAGATCGAGAACCTGCACAAGAATTTCTACCATTGCATCCGCAATGGGGGCACGCCGTTTTGTAACGTGGACTTGGTCGTGCGCGCCAACACCGTGTTGTGCCTGGCGGAAATGTCCGAGCGATTGAACATCACGGTGCTGTTCGACGAGAAGACCCGTACCATTACCACTGGCGGCGGGAAGGTCATCCCTCCGCTCAGCTATGACACTGTCGTGCCACCACGGTACGCTTGAAACGACCGCGAGGCGAGTCTAGGTATGGTTGGCTCGAGCAGTCTTCCAGAATGGAAAGCCGCATAACATTCTGGATGGTCTTCGGTGTCCTTGCTCTTGGTCTTCTCAAGCCAACCAGCGCTTTGGGCCATGCTGACCTTCTCGCGCTGATCGACATTGTTACCAAACAAATCGAAAGCGATCCCAAGAACGCCGCGCTCTATCTGCGGCGTGGCGAACTCTATCGCGTGCACGCCGACTGGAAACTGGCGGAGAGCGATTATGATCGAGTTGCTCAACTCGATCCCCAACTCCTCGCGGTTGATTTTTGCCGCGGCAAATTGTGCTTTGATTCCGGCCAGAACGAGCGGGCGAGGGCGCTGTTGGACAAATATCTCGCGGGCCAACCTGACCATGTCGATGCGCTCATGACCCGCGCGCGACTGTTGTTGAGGCTTGGAGAGCGCAAGGCGGCCGTCAACGATTTCACCCGGGCAATTGCAAAGACCTCCGACCCAATGCCGGAATATTTTCTCGAACGCGCCCAGGCGCAGGCGGACGACGGCGAAGTTGAAGCGGCGGTGCGCGGATTGGACGAAGGATTAAAACGGCTCGGTCCGTTGGTGGGACTGGAGCTTTACGCCATCGAGCTTGAGCTGGCGCGAAAAAACTTCGATGGGGCGTTGAACCGGCTGGAAGCAATCACCGCCCGCTCGGAGCGGAAGGAGAAGTGGCTCACCCGGCGTGGCGAAATCCTGATTCTGGCCGGGCGTCCCGACGAAGCGCGAAAGTCATTCGCCGCAGCATTGGCCGCAATTGAATCTCTGCCGCCGCGTCTGCGACAAACTCCGGCGATGATCGATTTGAAAAAGCGCGTGAACGAAGCGCTGGCTTTAATTACTTCCGATTCAAAGTCGGAGACAGTGCGTAAGAGGTAAGAAGTTTCTGCTCAATCGCGTGCAGAAATGTAGCCGCCGAAGTAACGAGGCGGATTAATCAACAACCCAAACCCTCCGCCTCCACCTCCGACGGCTACATTTTCAGACCCGGTCTATGGAAACGTAATGCCGACACGATAAAACTTGCTGGCTTGAACGGCATTCGTATCAGTGACCACGCGGATCGTGCCGCTGTCGCTCTGCATCGATGAAGTAAGTGTGGTGAAAGTGCCCAAGCTCAAGCTGGTTCTGAATTCCACGTAATACGTCCGGTCGGTCAAGCGCGGGCTGAACGTGAGCAGCTTTTGTATCGGCTGGCCGGCGACGTTGGCGATCGTCAAGTTGAACCGTGACGCGGCATTGGTTGGCACCGTGCCCACGATATATTCGTAACCGTTGTTCTGGCCGTCACTGTCGGGGTCAAGGCCGGGTGCGGCGTTGGGATTGTTTTCGCCGAAGTATTGCACCTGCCAGGCGTCGTCGATTCCGTCGCTCGCGTAGATTCCGAAGTCGTCGATACCAACATTCAAGACGGTCAAACCGAGCGTGCCAAATTTCTGCTGATAATCTCCCCGCACCGTTGCCCCGGTGTTTTGATAAACATTTCCGGCGGTGGCCAAGCCGCTCGAATTGATGGAATTGATTGGGCCAGTCACGATGCTCCAGGAAATTTGGTTGGCGGCCAGCGCAAGAAAGGTGGAGTCGTCAAGCGCGGCACTCGCGTTGAGTTGACGCGTACTGGTTTCGTTTACGGTCGTCGGCGACGCGGTGACGAGAACGCCGGTCACATCGTAAAGCTGGCCGATGTAACCGTGCTTGGCAATTTCGACAGGCGAGACCACGGTGCCGATGCCAGCGATGCCGCCGATGCTGCCATCGTTGGAATAACTGGCGCTGGTGGTCTTGCGTCCGCCGCCGTCTGCCGTCTCGGCAGCGATTGAATAGCTGGCACTGGTGCGTGTACCGGCGCTGACCGGCATGGCCATCACAACGGCCAGCGATAGCATCGCTGTGAGTGGCCGGACGAGGAAATGCCTTGCCGTGCAGTCCTGACGCTCGTAGATTTGCCCCATGAGCAAGGCCAAGAGTCGGAACGCTGGCAGAATCGAGTTGGGGCGATATGTCGTTGCCGACCCGGCGATCTGCCACGGCAAACCCACTTTTAAGGGCACCCGCATCATGGTCTGGCAGGTATTAGATGACGTGGCCGACGGACACTCGTGGGATTTCATCTGCAACCGGCGCTGGGGCGGCCGCATTCCGCTCGCCGCCGTCGCCGAAGCGGTGCGGCTCGCGCGCGAAGCTTGGCTCGCGCGACATGACGGGCTTGACCGACCGCCCCAGCGACGCCATCTCCAATTGGCCGCCGCTTGAACCTGCTGGACGAGAATTTTCCCGAAGATCAACTCCCACAACTCCGGGCGTGGCGGATCCCGGTGCGCCGAATCGGCCACGACTTCGCCCAAGCCGGAGTCAAGGACCCGGACATCCTTCCACTCCTGCACCGTTTGGGCCGTGTCACCTTCTTCAGCTTGGACTGGGACTTCTTCAAACAGAGCTTGTGTCATCCGGCCTATGGTCTGGTGTGGCTCGATGTGCGGGCCGACGATGCCGCGCACTTCCTGAGGCGCTTCCTCAAGCACTCCCGCTTTGACACTCAAGCCAAACGCATGGGGACCGTGGTGCGCGCGCATCACGATGGGTTCCAGTTTTGGCAGTGGAATCGCCCCGGGTTGCGGCGGGTGGGCTGGTAACGAGGCGGACAAAAGACTGCGATCTCCCGATGAATCCGCCTCCTCACGTCGGCGGCTACGTCGCGGCTCGACGTTTTTGAACGGGCGGGTCGCCGTCGCAACAGCAAGTGCGTGAAAGAGGTGTTTGGTTTTCATTTTGATGCGGTGTTTGTTTGGGAATCGTCAGATTGATTTGCCAGCCACAGTTCGTAACTGCGTTTGGAAATGGAGAGCGAAGCTGCACTCAACGCATCGGCGGTCTTCTCTTTGGCAAGGAAAAGCAGAAAGCCAGTCGGCGTTTCAATCACGGCGCTGATATCGCCGGGCTTTTGGAGTTGAACGCGCAAAACATTTTGCAGCTCCGCTGACAAATCTTCGAAATAAGATTTCTGGTCACGCGGATGATTCTCCGGTGAAGCAAGCACCTGAGCCAGTTGCGCGGTGGCTTCGACGGAGTATGCCGTGCTGCTCGCCTTGACCTTTGCGGGCAAGGGAGACGGTGACTGCGTTCGGAGTTCCGCGTTCACGCGATCCGGGCGAGCAGAGAGTTGCCACGTGACTTCGCTGAAGGAGCCGGCCCGACTGTCTCTCAAGATGGCCGCCAGCTTTTCCACCAAACTTTGTGTAGCAGCCGAGGGCGAGTCTTGTAGCCGCCGAGGTGACGAGGCGGATTCATTGGGCGCTCCAGCCTCCGCCTCGTTACCTCGGCGGCTACGGGATTGGTTGGCCACGTTCAGCAATTCAGCGCGGAGCTCCTTGGCCTGCTGGCGTCGCGCGGCGTGGAGAGCGTCATCATTTTCAAAATGCGCGCGCAGTTCCCGCTCCACTACGATGGGTTTGGCGACGGAGCGCGCAAATCGCTCCGCATCGTCGCCCAAAGCCTTTTTGATTTCCGACAGCATCTCCGGCGCGCGCGTCGTTGAATTGATGCGGCGGACTTCAGCTTCAATTTCTGCGCGGGCCAGTTCCACTCCGTAAACTTTCTTGAGCACGGCTTCTTTTTCCAGGTCCTGCCGGACGAGCTTTTCGATCAATGCTGGAGGCAGCGTTTGTTCAAACGGCGGCTTGTTGCCCAGCCGATGTTCGTAATAGACGCGCTCAATCGCCGTGCGATCGGCAGACAACGACGCGAGGTCATCCGCTGCCGCCAGCGCGGAAGTGGCGATTAGAATCAGGAGCGCGGCGTTCACGCCGCATCCGCGTTCGCACAATTCGAGGCGCACAAACCGAGGTTGGGTGTTCGGACCGGCAGTGCGTTGAAGCGGCCTGAAGGCCGCGCTCCTGTCCGGGCCGACCGGTTCAACGCCGATCTTGGAGTTGATAACGGCAAGCAGCGCGGCTGAAAAAGGTAGCCGCCGACGTGAGGAGGCGGAGGAAGGAAAATTGGTTCGCAGAGCGTGTACGGAAAAGCTGTTTGGTGTCCCGGCTTTAGCCGGCAAACGCGACCAACGCACGCTAAAGCGTGGACACCAAACGGTGGAATCCGCTCGCCCTTGCATTTCCGTACACGCCCGCAAGTAATCCGCCTCGTTACCTCGGCGGCTACGATCCGGACTTTCAGTCATCCGTTTCATGGTTTCAGATAGAGATACATTGTGGTTGGGGGCGAGTAGCTGAACGTGTCGTTGAAGTAGTTGGTACCATTTAGTCCGCCCCAGATAATCATCTGGGTGCCGGTCCACACGGCGGTATGCCTCTCGCGCGCGGCCGGTGGTGAGCCGCCTATGGTTGTAGCAGCCCAATTACCGTTGTAACGCCCGCCATCACTCAAGTCGCCGCTGAAGCCTGATCCTCCCCACACGATCATCTCATTGCCTGTCCACAAGGCGGTGTGAAGAGAGCGTCCCGAAGGCGCGCCCGTTGTACTCGTCGCCGTCCAACTGTCGTTCGTCGGATTGTAACGTCCGCCATCGTTAAAACTCCCGCCGTTGTATCCTCCCCAGACGATCATCTCGCTGCCGGTCCACACCGCCGTGTGCTGCCCGCGCGCGGCGGGTGCGCTGCTGGTAGATGTGGCGATCCATCCATTGGTCGTGGGATTGTAACGCCCCCCATTGTTCAAGTAGCCGACGAAGTTGATGGGAACTCCGCCCCACACGATCATCTCGTTGCCAGTCCAGATGGCAGTATGATACTCACGAGCGACCGGTGCGCCGTTGGTAGTCGTCGCCGTCCAACCGTTGGTTGCAGGATTGTAACGTCCTCCATCATTCGATGCGTTGTTGACGTCGTTCCCTCCTCCCCAGACAATCATTTCGCTGCCCGTCCATACGGCACTAAAATTGTAGCGTCCAACGGGTGCGCCGTTGGTTGTCGTAGCTGTCCAACTGTCTGCCACGGGATTGTAACGCCCACCGTCGTTGAAGTTACTACTGGCATCGTTTCCGCCCCAGACAATCATCTCGCTGCCAGTCCACACAGCGGTATGAGAGGCGCGCGCGGCGGGAGCGCCGTTGGTTGTCGTCGCCGTCCAACTATTCAGGGCAGGATTGTAGCGCCCTCCATCGTTAAAGTAACTGCCGCCAAAAATCAGTCCACCCCAGATAATCATCTCGCCACCGGTCCACACGGTGGTATAAGCCGCCCGTCCGCCAAGCGGGCTGCTGTTGGCTCGCTGCTCCCAGCCCGCCTCGCCAAGTTCGGTTCTGCCGATTTTCAGATAGCCCGCGTTGACCAGATTCGCCGAAGTTGGATTCGTTGAAAGAATCACTCCGCCGCTGGCCACTCCGCTCTGTCCGCTGGCGTTCAAGTTGGCCAACGCTGCGCCCGAGGCGAGTTGGTTTGAAGAAACTGCCCCCGCGGCAATCTGTGCATTTCCGACGGAACCGCTCACGAGGTTTGCTCCGTTCAAACTGGTCAAGCCGGACCCGTTTCCGCTCACGCTAGTTACCGTTATTGCACCCGCGGTAAAATTCCCCGAGCCATCGCGCTTTACAATTGTGCTTGGGATGTTCGCGCTGGTGGCGGCATTGGCGGCACTCGCGCCGCTGGCCACATTCGCGGCGGATTGGCCACCGACATTCGCGACGAGGGTCGCGCTTTGAGTTCCTGTTACGTCGCCGGAAAGCGAACCGGAAAAATTGTTCGCGGTCGTGGCCGTCGTGGCGTTGCCCGCAAGATTGCCAGTGACGGTGCCGGCTATGAAATTTCCCGACGCGTCGCGTTTCACAATGGTGCTCGCCGTATTGGCGCTGGTGGCCGCGTTGGCCGCGTTCGCCCCGCCCGCCACGTTGACTGCGGTTTGCCCTCCCACACTTGCAACCGCGGTGGCGCCTTGTGTCCCGGTCACGTCACCGCTCAAGGTGCCGGACAAATTTGTCGCGGAGCTGGCGGCACCAATGAGGTTTCCGGTGATTGTTCCCGCCGCAAAATTTCCCGAGCTATCGCGCTTCACAATTGTGCTTGGCGTGTTCGCGCTGGCGGCGGCATTGGCGGCACTCGCGCCATTGGCAACGTTCGCTGCGGTTTGCCCGCCGACGTTGGCGACTGTTGTGGCGACTTGCGTTCCGGTGACATCACCAGTCAAATTCCCCGTGAAATTCGCGGCGGCGGTCGCGGTGTTCGCCATCATCGCATAACCCACGGCGGCGATGCGCTGGTCGGGCGTGAGCAGTTGCGAACCATTCACGCCGTCGTTGAACCAGACGCGCAGGCGGACATCGCCGTTGGTAAACACCGTGGGTGGAATGGCGGTCATGTTGGCGAACGAAGTGTCGCCCAGCAAGACGGCGTAAAGGCCGTTGGACACACCCGCCGTCACTGCCGCAGTGGGCTGGCTGCCCGCGCTGCTGGTGCCGTCGTTACTCCAGAACGTGGCGGTGGCGTTGCTGTTGACGAGGGCGAACTTGAACAGGCCGTTGCCGTTGAAGTTCGTGCCGCCGATGGCGAGGCGACCCTGGTAGTTGATGAGTTGCGGCACTTGCGCGAGGAGCGTCGTGGAAGTGAATAAGGACGCGATGAGAAGGCAGAGTTTGGTCAGTTTCATAACATTCGAGATGGATCTGTTCATCCACATCAAAAGGAAAAAGCGGGAAGTGTTACCGGAAAAGCGGGAAAAGTTTCAGCGGCTACGTTGTCCGCCTCATTTGGCTTCCCAAGTCCATCACTGAATTGTTGCCCTTCCGGAGACGTTCGCTCCGCGAATTGTGGTCTTCGGCGGCTAGATTCTCCACCTCCTTACCTCGTTTGCTACGACTTAGGCGACCGCGGGGTTACGGTTTCTTTGGACTCCAGCGACGGTCTCCTTCTGGAAGTATCGTCAAGCGGACGAAGGCGTTTGAGGCGGTAGCGAGGAGGTTTGAGGCCGTCCAACCGACCGAGGCGACGTAGAAATTGCGGTCGTCCGGTGTCTCGACCCGCAGATGAAAGGTTTGACCGTGCGTGACGATGGTCGAACGCGGCGGATCCGGGCGACCGGCAATGTCGGCTCTGATATGGCAGCGCAACGAGGGCAGCAATGCGTCCGGAACGTTCAGGAACTCCAATCGTACCGGCCAGCCGCCGGGTTCTTCAAACGGCACACGCCAGAAGTTGGCGGTGCAACGATCTTCCTTGAACGCTTCAACTTTCAGCAGATAAACGCCGTCGTCGCTGGGCGGCGTGATCCCGTGTTGAGTGGCCATGTGGGGCAACTCGTCATTGTAGTAGCGGGAAACCAGCCACGGGCCGACCACCGCGACTGTTATGACGGCGACGAAAGCGGCTTTTAATGGCTCTCGTTTCACCCATTTCCAGGCGCGCTCCGTCAGGTTCGTCCGGCGGGCGGAGATCGGTTTGTTCTCCTGCCAGCGATCCAGGTCTTTCGCAAGTGCTTCCGCCGAGGCGTAACGGCGAGTAGGATCTTTCTCCAGGCATTTCAGGCAGATGGTTTCCAGGTCGCGATCGACAGCGGGATTGAGCGAGCGCGGCTTGGGCGGTTCAGCTTCGGTGACGAGTTTAAGCGTGGTAAGCGAGGTTTCGGCTTTGAATGGCAATTTGCCAGTGAGCAGTTCATAAAGAATGACGCCGAGGCTGTAAATGTCCGCCGCGGTGCTGACCTGGCGCGTTTTCCCAGCGGCTTGTTCTGGGGACATGTAGTACGGCGAACCTAACACGGCTTCGGTGACGGTGAGGTTGCCGTCAACCGCCACACCTTTGGCCAGACCGAAATCAGTGACGTGCGGTTCGCCCGATTCGTCGAGGAGAATGTTCGAGGGCTTGAGGTCGCGGTGGATGATGCCGTGTTGGTGAGCGAAGTGGACGGCGCGGGCGATTTTGGCGATGAGCGAGGCGATGATGGATTGTTGATGGCGGATGCTTGATTTGGAGCGGGCAGAACGTCCACCCTCACCCCGTCCCTCTACTCCAGGAGTGGGAGAACCACTTGCAGCGCCTGTTGTCTCCGCAGTCTGCAACCCGACCTCGGCAATTTTATCCGCGAGGCTGCCACCAACAATGAGTTTGAGGCTGAAGAACGGGCGGCCTTCGTGTTCGCCCACTTCGTGAATGGGAATGATGTTCGGGTGCTCAAGTCGAGCCGCCGCCTCGGCTTCGAATTGAAACCGCTTGCGCTCGGTTTCGTTGGCGAACTGGCCCGCCAGAATGAGTTTGAGGGCGACGATGCGGTTGAGAGTGAGATGGCGGGCCTTGTAAACCACGCCCATGCCGCCGCGCGCAATTTCTTCGAGGAGCTCGTAATCGCCGAAACGCTTCGGCGTCGCGCTGGCGAGTGACGGTTGGTCGGGCAGACCAAGTTTCAGCAGGCAGGGAACGCACACGTCGCCCGGGGCGTCGGCAGGCAACTCGGCGCCACACGATGGGCATTGGCGAGTAGCGGTCATGATCACGTGGTTCTCATCAACTTTATCAACAGCAAATGTGCCGAAGTGTTACGAACATTCGTGCTTGTAGCCACCGACATGAGGAGGTGGAAGCAACAAGAAATCCGAAATCCGAAATTCGGAGTCCGCCTCGTTACCTCGGCGGCTACAAAACGAGTCCGCCTCCTCACGTCGGCGGCTACGCGGCGTGTTATCTGGCAAAGAGCGCAAACAACTGGCGAATTTCGTCTTCGATTCCCGCGACATTGTCCACCGTGCGGCCGATTTCGCGAAAGAGCAACCGGCGGAAATCAGCGCGCAAATCGTGCGCGGCCTTGCGGGCGGTGGCCTCGGTCATTTGCAGTCGGGCGGCGGCCGCTGCATAATCGCCACGGACGGCATCGCCTGTGATGAAGTTGTGCAACACGTCAAACACGGTGGCCTTACCAGCGGCGGCGCACTGCGCTTTCAATTGTTGGAGGACTTGTTCGATTACGACGTTGGCCCACGCGCGGTCGAGGAGTTGAGCTGGGTCTGCGACTGTGGCCGGTAACAGGCGGTAACGTTCCTCGGCCAGAGCTTCGTCGATGGAAATGAACGCAGCGTTGCCGCCACGTTTCTGCGCTTGGGATTTGTCGCGTTCGTTGCTGAGAAAATTCTCAAGGCAGGTGAGCAGGAACGTGCGGAACCGGCCTTTGGCCGGGTGGACCGTTTGCAGACCGTCGCGCGAAAGTAACTCCGCAAAAAATCCCTGAGTGAGGTCTTTTGCATCGGCAGGACTGCGTCCGCGCCGCCGGATGAAGGCGTAGAGTGGAGGCCAGTAGGTTGCGCAGAGTTGCTCCAAAGCTTGCTTTGCGTCGGGCGACTGACGGTTCGCGGCGTCCAGGATCATGGTCCAATGAGTGAGACCGAACCGAGCCTCTGTGGCATCTGACTTCGTCTGAGTCTCTCCAGACATGGGAATTCCTTTCGAGTGCATTTAACATTGTTTCAAATGTCGAAGCAAGCGGGCATTTGGGCTGTGCTGGATGATGGATGAAGTTGGAACTCCTTTGCATAAAGGGCCTCAGCAGTTAACGTCGGCACATGGAACAACGCACCTTAACCCTCGGCCACTCGCCCGACCCTGATGATGCGTTTATGTTTTATGGCTTGGCGAAGGGGCTAATCCCGACGCACGGGTTCAGTTTTCAGCACGTTTTGCAGGACATCCAGACGCTCAACGAGCGGGCCACGCGTGGTGAATTGGACATCTCGGCCATCAGCATTCATTCCTACGCGTACGTCAGCGACCAGTATGCTTTGCTGCCGAGCGGCGCGAGCATGGGCGATGGTTACGGGCCAATGCTCGTCGGAAAGCAGAAGTTCACCAAGGCCGAAATCGCGCGCAACAAAATCGCGGTGCCCGGCACATTGACCAGCGCGTTTCTGGCTTTGCAACTCTGGCTCGACAAGAGCGCGAAAGACTTCAATTACGTCGTTGTGCCGTTCGACCAGATTTTTCAAGCGGTCCTTTCGGGCACGGCGGAAGTTGGATTAATCATTCACGAAGGGCAACTCACGTATCGCAACGAAGGCTTGCAGGTTTGTGAAGACCTCGGCGTCTGGTGGGGCCGCGAAAATGACGGCTTGCCCTTACCGCTGGGCGGCAATGTGATTCATAAACGTTTCGAGCCAACGGTTCGCAAAACGATTTCCGAGATTCTGACCGCGAGCATTCAATACAGCCTCGATCATCGCGCGGTTGCCGTAGAGCACGCGCTGCAATACGCTCGCGACATGGGTCGCGATCTGGCGGACCAGTTTGTGGGGATGTATGTAAACCACTGGACACTGGACTACCGGGAGAAGGGGCGCGAATCCATCCGCCGATTCCTGGGACTTGCTTTTGAACGAGGGCTGATTCCGCACCGGCAGGAGTTGGAGTTTGTTGTGTGAGATGGCGCTGACCGGTGAAGCAAATTCGAAATCCGAAGCTCGACATTCTTCACCCCGTGGAATAGCACAAGTCGCATCGCCGGAAATAGCCAGGCGTTTATTCCACGGGGGAACAGAAGCCCGAAACTCGAAATCCGCAACGCCGGAATCGGTGTGGGCTGTTGATCTCAAAGCCCTTGGTGCGTCGCGCAACCGCCTCCCCACACGGGAGGTTTCCCGCCCCGACCGCCAGCGAAATTCGGATTTCGGATTTCGGATTTCTGGTTGGCTTCGGGTTTCGAGTTTCGGACTTCTGCGTCCGACGCTCCGCTGGTTCCACCGGAAATAGCGAAGAAGCTAGGTTGAAATCATTTTGACTTCAACCCATCAAACGGCAAACTTTTGCGCGCCGGTAGCTGGAAGGATGGCTGAGTGGTTTAAAGCTGCGGTTTACTAAACCGCCGTGGCGCTTGCGTCACCGGGGGTTCGAATCCCTCTCCTTCCGCCACTTCTATTTTTGAAAACGATCCACCCGCTCAGCTCGCCAAGTTTTCTATTGGGTGCCGAGCCGGTAGAAGCGTTGACCAAGTGAAGTGAAGTCGGTGACAACGAGGTTCGTGGTCTCCGGTGGCGCGCTGATATCGGCCAGGTTGGACCACGTATTGGCAGGCGCAATGACGTCACTGAATTGCACGGTGTAGGATTGCCCTTGCCACGCGGTGAAGTGCAGTTCGAAGTGGTTGTCCACCAGTTTCGCGGCGTCAATTCGCGGCGGCACAACATACTCAAGTTCGAGGCTGGGGGGAGCGTTGGGATCTTCGCGCGAGCCGAAGCGGCGAGAGGTGAAGATCGTGTCTTCATCGCCGCAGAGCAGCAGCCAGCCGTAATTGGATTCCGGGTGGTTCACCCATCCTTGCACGTCGGCTGCCAGCTCGGGTGTGAATTCAAAGCGATAGGAGCCGAGGCCAGCGATGAATTGGAAGGAACTTTCGATGCTCGAAAAGTCCGCGTCGGCGGCCCCGCCCGGAGCGGACCACTCGTTGGTGGGATAAAAACTGTGCAACCAGGTGGCTTCGCCCGGGCTGGCCGGCAGTCCTTGCCCAAAGGTGCCCGAGTTGGTGGCAGATTTGTCACCTTCACCCCAAGGTCGCAACATGCGGTGCAGCCCGAAGGTTGAGTTGGCCTGGCCGGCGCTCGGCACCTGCGTGACTTCAACCACGAAGGCCACTGAGAGGATGACGGCGTTGGTGGGAATGTCGGTGAAGTCAAATTTGAACAACCCACGATTCCGCGTGCCGTTTTGGGTCCTCCCGGACAACACCCAGGCCTGGCCGCCATTGTTGTTGGTGGGCGCGACCTCGATCAGGCTCGTGTCCGCCGAGGGCGGTTTGGTGACCCAGACTGCCGTCGCCCGCACCGTGGCGAGGCACAGCCCGGCCAGGAGGATGACCTTGAAGTTATTTCCCAAACGAATTGAATTCAAAATGCTAAACAGACGCCTCTGCGAGCGCGCGGGGCTTTACAGAATGCCGACCTCGCCGCGAATGGCAACGCCATCCACGCTGGAGGTGCCGCCATTGAGCAGGTTCTCGCCGGCGTTTGCGTAACCCGGAATGATGTTGTTCAACTGGTTCTGGGTTGCGCCGAGATGTTTGCGGATGATTTCACCAAGCACGGAGCGGTAATCACAGGAACGGCGGAGGTAGCCCGCCGCCACGGGGTTGGTGCTCAAAGGAAACCCGGCGGCGTACATGGTGTCGCAGGTGCTCAAGGAGCTGGTGCGCGAGCCGACGACCCAATTCTTCACGTCGCCGGTGCCAAATTCGCCCGGATGGCATCCGAAAACACCGGTCGGGTTGCCCTGACCGTAGCCTTGGACGCCGCCGCCGGCGACGTACATGACACCCGCTTCGGCGTGGTCAGTGCCGTTGTCGGAATTCTCCACGGCGGTGCGCCCGAATTCCGAGAGCGTGACGACGACGACGTCGTTCCAGTTGACCTTTTCCGCGTAGAGCGTGAAATATTTTCGCAGCGCATACATGGACCAGCCGACGGCCTGAAGAAGATTGGCGTGAGCGCCCGTGACGCCACCCTGAGTCTGGTGTGTGTCGAACCCTCCTATTTCAGTGCCGGCGATGATGGCATCGGTCTTATTCAGGATCATGGCGGCGGCCTTTAGATTATTGAAAAAGTTCTGCTGGTTTTGCGGCACAACGCGTTTGGCGGCGTTGAACGTGGCCGGGGAGCCCGGTCGTCGGTACCCGCCGTTCTTGTTGTCCGAGGTCGGAAAGAGGTAATAGCCTTGGGCGTCGTTGCTCGTGCCGGGATACCAGTCCACATCGTTGTCGCTCTTTACGTCATCCCGGAAGATGTTGCCGGTGTCGCTGAAGTCGATGCCGGCGAAAATCCGCAACGTGTTCGTCATGTTCTCGTGCTGCAAATCGAGCAGTTCCCGGTTGCGCTTGTCGGCAAAGGGATAGTAGTTGGCCGCGGCAATGGCGTTGAATGCTTTGTTGTCACCGGTGTTGGTGGGGATGCCGAGCAGATCGTAGCGCGTGGGACTCGTCAAGTTGGTCATGGCCGCCTGCGAACCGCGCAGGATGAGGGGCAGCGCGCTTTGCACGGAAATTCCCGTCAGCGGCGCGGTGTTCGCCAGGCCCGACTCGATGATGGTGCGATAGAAGATGCCGTCCTTCGAAAGGTTGTTGTTTGGATTTCCGTTTTCCCAATAGTTTTGCGAATCAAAATGGGAGCGCGATTGTTTGGGGTAAGCAACCCGGTGGATCAGGGCCAGATCGCCTGCGTTATAGACCGGCGCCAGGAACTTGAGCGAGGGATGCAACGCCGCGAAGCCGTTTCCCAGACTGATGGCCTTGTTGTAGCTGTAAGTGTTATCGACTGACGTTCGCGGGACGCCGTTCAGCGTCAGTTGCGTGGCGTCAAAGCAAGGGCCGCTCGCGCTGTAATCCAGCCCCGCTTCCTTTTGAATCTCGATGGTCGAGCGGATCGCCGCATACTGTGGGTCCTCGATGGGAATGATGTTGTTGAGACCGTCGTTGCCGAAACGCAGCCAGATGAAGAGGATTTTCTTGCCATTGGCGCCGATGCTGCCTTCGGCCAGCGCGCGTTTCATGACGAACGGGATGTCCGTCAGCGTGGACAGCGCGATGGCGAGGCTGGTCTTGAACGAACGGTCGAGGAAGCTGCGACGGGAGATGAGGTTGAAACTGTGCATAAACTTATTGCTCCTGGAAGCGTTGAAAGGTCATCAACATTGACACCATCCCGCGAACGCGCGTGTCGTAGCTGCTCAAACCGGTTGTGAACGCAGAGGGGGTCGTGCCATCATCAGCGGTGTTCAGGAAATTGATGGCCGCCGTGCGATAAAGCAGCAGATTGCCCGCGCCTTCGCCGGGATACAGGATGCTGAGAAAATAATCCGCCACGTCACCGGCATTGCCCCAGCTTTCCGACGGCAACTTCTTTTTCAGCAACGCCACGGGATCGCAAACATTGTTGCCGGCATCGTCGCCGGTGCCCGCGTTGAGAAACGCCTGGACGAAGCGAATGCGTTCCACCAGGGTGCCGGAACTGATCCAAGGCGATGCGACCTCCGGATAACCGTCCGGCGCCGCCCGATCAAACAGGTCCATCTGACCCATGCGATTCATGGGCGTGGCGAAGGAGGACGCCGAAGCGCTGTCAAGGGTCGCGGTTGCCGTGCCATTGGCATTCACCGAGCGTAGTGCGCGAATGCTGCTGATCACGTATTCGAGCGGCGTCTTTACCTTTTGCGCGGCCGCAGTGTGGGTGCGGAACAGTTCAGAGTTGAAAATGGTGCTGAGCACGGCGCGGAGATTGCCTTTCGGCGCGCTGTATTCCCATGCCAGCATGCACTGATGCACGAGGTCGGCCTCGGGGGAAAGACTTCCGGCGGCGTAGTTGTAAAAGTCGTAATTCGGATTGCTGGGGTCGTTGCTGGGGTTGGGAAAATCATCGTGAACAAACAGGCGGCAAAGTTTGATGCTGAGGTATTCCTCAGTGAACGGCAGGTTGGCCAGGTTGGTAATCACATCGTAGCCGTCTTGAATGCCATTGGTGACCGCGCCGCGCGCCGGTAATGCGATTTGATACGGCGTCCCCGCCCAGGGCACACCGAAGCGCGCGGGAACGGTCTTGCCGCCGAAGATGGCGCCGCGATTGGTGCCGTGATTGGCGGATTTGAAGTTGAACGCCCACGTCCCGATGGTGTTCGGCTTCGCCGTGCTGTTGGTGCCGGGATAATAGGTGATCGAGGCGGGGGCGAAGGGGTTGTTGACGTTGGGCGCATCCACCAGTTCGACCGACCAGCCGGTCCACGCGCGCGACATGAGGACGATGTCATTCTGGTCGTAGCCATTGTCCACGCCCATCGTAAACAATTCCAGCAGTTCGCGGGCGTAATTCTCATTCGCGATGTTGCTCCCGTTGCCCTTGCTGTTCACGGAATCGAGATACACGATCATCGCCGGGCTTTCGGCGCTGATCTTGAGCAGGTCGTAGAAGGTGCAGTTCGGATTGAGCATCGCGTTGCGCCACTTGGTCATCTCACGGAACTCCCAATCCGTCGCGAGCCAGCCCGCGGTCGTGCTGTCGTAGCCCTGATTGCCGAGATAATCTGCGCTTTTGGATTGTTGCGTGACGAAGTGGTTCTCCCAGAACTGGGAGAGGATTTCAAAAAGTTGCCGCTGGGATTGCACCGCGTGGAGACACCACCACGCCCGATAATCCGTGAGCCCCACCCGGGCCGTGTTCAGCCGCCGATATAAACCACCAACATCAACGTCGGGCGTGCTCTGCAACAAGTTGCCGTCGAGCTTCACGGTCAGCGTGCGACTCTGCGAGGCGGGCAGATACCAATAGCTGACCGTGTAGGTGTTGCTGTTGACCAGCGCGGGCGTGATGTTCTGCTGAACCGAATCGTTGTTGCCGCTGCCCGCGGCCGTGGCGACCAAGTGGAGGCTGCTGCTGCCCGAATAAGCAACCGTCGAATTAAGCGTCGAGTTGGTGAAGTCAGTCGAGAGCGACCATGTGCCCGCGAGCGCAGATTCAAAGTCGCCGTTTTGGAGCAAATTCGGGCCGGCTTCCGCCACGCTGCCCGCCACGAGTCTTACGTCGTCCACGTAACAATCGCCCGCGCCGTTCAAATAAATGTACAACCGGCTGTTGGCGTTGGCGGTGCCGGTCGCCTTGGCATAGACCCACGTGGGCGTCGGTGGAATTCCGCCGGGTGTGCTGTTGATGCCACTGCCCAGTTGCAGGCGCAGGTTGCTGGAAGTCGGGCCGGGCAGATACCAGTAATTCAACACGACCTGGTCGGTGCTCACGTTGGTCAGCACAATCGCGTCTCCCCAGGAATTGGTTGTGGGGTAGCCTACGTTCACGAAGCCCTGCCGGACATAGCTGCTGCCCGGCGAACTCGCGCCGGTGGTGGATACCATGTGCAGGCAACTGCTCCCGCCGTGCGCGCGACTGCCATCAACTCCCGAACCGCTGGCCCCGCCCGCGTTGGTCCAGGAACTGTAGCCGGATTCAAAGTCCCCGTTCACGAGCACGTTGGTGCTGAGGTAGGAGAAAACCTTGTTCGTCACGTAAACGTTGGTGCCGTTCACCACGTTGGTGGTGATCTGCTGCATGTATCTGAAGGGGCGCAGTTCAATATCGTCCAGGTACGCCTCGCCCGGGGCGGTGGTGAACAGGTAAAAAGTCGTTTGCGCCAGCGTCCCGGTCATGCTGATGAAGGTCCAGTTGGTGGTCGGGTCGGAGGCAATGGCGTTGGTGGTTTCAACCGTGTAATTGTCGATCGTCTCCGGGATGCCGTCCATGTTCAACTGTTCGTCGATATACGCCTGCGGCCCGATGCTGTTGACACGCTCCAGTTCATCCGGCGTCGGTCCGTAAGCGAGTCGGTTGAGCACGTTGGCCGTCAACACCGCGTTGCTGCTCAACGGCGTGACGCCCACCCGGTAGAACCCGCTCCCGGCCGGCGCGTTGGTAAGCCGCCATTCATACGCGTAGTTGGTGACGGTGATCACGACCGGGCCATTCGTCGTGCTGTTCGTGATCGTCGTATAGCCGGTGATGTACGGCGCGAGGAAGAAGTTGGTGTTCGGCGCGAGTGGCAACCCCAAATCGGTGGTGCTCAGAATGGAATACGCCTGGGAAGCCGGATAAGGCGGGAAACGCAGATTCAACTGTGATCCGCTCAGGTTCAGATTGGTGATGGCCGGTGGTGGCGGGTCGGCGGCGAAAAGCGTGAGCGAAAGGCCAGCCTGAATACAAGCCAACCACTGCACTACACGTATCCGCTTACATCTCATTGCAGAAAGCACCGCAACTTTCCTCTTCAATCTCAACCTGTCAAGCCAATTGACAACGCAGGGGTCATACGAAACGCCATCACGGCGGTACACTTTTGTTCAGATTGAGGCTGACAGAAAAGGACGGCGCTCAATGAGCTACGGTTACAACTCAAAACCAACTCTTCAAGACGACCGCGATTATGCCGATCTCCGCGCCGCTGACCCTGACGCCGTGGTGCGCCGCGTCTCAAGGTGTGCGCACCCGGTAGAAACGGTTGCTGCCCGTGAGCAGGTCCGATACGACGATTGTTGCGGGCGCGGCTTGAGCGGCAATGTTCGTCAACACCGTCCAGTGGGTCGCGGGCTGTGCGCCATCGAACTCGACGGCGTAGGTCCGATTTGATTCCACGTTGAAACTGAAACTGAACTGATTCGTCGAGAGCGGCAGCGGTGTCAGCGTCGGCGGGGTCGCCGGAAGGCTGAATTGGATCGCGAGCGACGGCGCGTTCGCGGTGTCTTCGCGGGAGGCGAGCGTGCGTTCCGTGAAGTTCGTTCCCTGCAATTCACTGATCACGACCCAGCCGAAGTTGCTGCCGAGATTCAGCAGCCAATTCTGAACGTCGGCGACCAGGTTCGAATTTGAAACAAAAGTGTAAAGCCCGGTGCCGGTGATGAAATTCGTCTGGCTGATGATGCTGGAGAAATCCACGCCGATGCCGCCGCCGTTGGTGCTCCAGGGAGTCGCGGCCATCCGGTTGGACCAGGTGGCATCGCTCTCGCTCCACGACACCAGCACCTTGCGCAGATCAAACGTTGAATTCACCGCGGTCATGGGCGCTTTGGTGACTTTTACCGTCAGTGCGGCCGCAGTGATGATGGCGTTCGATGGAAGGTTCGCGGCGATGTCAAACTGCAACAGCGCGCGACCGCTCTTGCTGCCCGCCGTCGGACCGGTCGTGCCGACGTTCAGCTCGGTGGTGGGCGGGGGGGTGGCTTTTTCCGTGATGGTTGTGTCCGCCACTGGCGGCAGAGAGATACTGCCGGCAATGGAGGTGGACGAGAGGGTGATGACAAGCACGCGGCTCCAGAAGATTCGGCAAAAATTCATCCGCCTACTTGCAATGACGGCCTTCGGCAGGTCAACGAAATTTCACGACGAAGTCGATTTTCAATCTTCCGTGCGCATAAATCATATCCTTCCGGCGACCCTCTCGTCGTAAATCTGCTGGACAACTCTCGAACTGACTCAGGATAGTTTGCGATCGGCGGCTGCCAGGTCAGTCGCTGAATGACATGATCGCGAACTCTGTCGATACCCTGAACCCACCGGCCGCCAAGCCCGACTTTCCACCGGGGCTGAATAACGTTTTCGCATTTCAAGCCTTCAACGGGCTTTCGTTTCAAATGGTCTTGAGCAGTCCGATGGTGCTCTACGCGAAGACTCTTGGTGCGAGCGCCACGGTGCTCGGCATCATCACCGGGATGACGGCGCTGCTGGTGATCTTTCAGATTCCAGCGACGCAATACGTTCCACGCGTCGGCTACAAACGATTCGTCCTCGCTGGCTGGGGCATGCGCGTCACGTTCATCTTCGGCATGGTGCTGGTGCCACTGACGGGAAGTTTTCTCAATCCCACCACGCGGCTCTCGTTGATGCTGCTGTTGCTGTTCGTTTTCAATCTGTCGCGCGGTATTTCCAGTTGCGCGTGGCTGCCGTGGATCACCTCGCTGCTGCCTGCGTCCATTCGCGGCAGCTACCTGGCGCGGGAGGCGGCGTGTATCAACGTCGCGAGCTTCGGCGCCTTTTTGCTCGCGGCCTTGGCATTGGGACAAAATTCTCAGCCGTGGCAATTTGCCGTGCTGTTTCTGTTCAGCGCCGTCATGGGCGTGATGAGTCTGGTCTTCCTCAAACGCGTGCCCGAAGGCGACACGCCGGAACAGGTGCGCACTTCCACCACGCCCGTGCCCTGGCGCGAAATCATCGGTTATGCGCCCTTTCAAAAACTGTTGCGCATGAATGTGGCGTGGTCGATCGCTTTGGGCGGCTTGACCACGTTCATCGTGGCGTTTTTGAAAACCGAAGTCGCCCTGCCGGAAAGGAGCGTCATGTTGGTCACCTCGATTTCCTTTTTGGGCGGCTTGAGCAGCTTGTGGTTTCTGGGATCGCGGATTGATCTGCTCGGCAGCAAACCGGTCATCACGTTTTCGCTGCTCACCTGGCTGTTGATATTGACGGGATGGGCGCTGATCGCCGCGCATGTTTTTCCGGCGAGCTGGCCGCTGCTCATGGGTTTGCAATTCTTGATGGGCCTGGCCATGGCGCTGGTCAACCAGTCCAATACCCGGCTTGCCATGGGCACGATCCCGGTGATGGGCCGCAGTCATTTCTTCGCGCTCTATTCGGTCATCGCCAGTCTGACGCTGGGGCTGGCGCCGATCTTCTGGGGCATGTTCATCGACGCGCTGCAACCGTTGCACTCCGACTGGCACGGTTTCGAATGGAACCGCTTCAGCCTCTTCTTCGCCGCGGTCGGGGTGATGTTTTTGGTGACCCTCGCCCTCTGCCGCCGTCTGGACGAACCGCAAGCGCGCACCATGGAAGACTTGCTGCGCGACGTGCTGGAACAATCCCCGTTGCGTTTCTGGCTCCGCTTATGGCCGAGAGGCTAAAGTGGACTGATTCCGCGCTGAGCCCCGAAACCGCAACTCCGGGATTCCGTCCTTGAAATGAGGCTCGAAAAAGAGGAAGGTCAACCACGATGAACTACCGGGGCCTGGCCAAAGGCATGAAGATTGAATTGGAAGAGCCGCTGCCTTTTCCTGAGGGGCAGGCCGTGCGCGTCTCAGTCGAACCTTGCACCTCGGCTTCGCGCGTCGGATCACCGCCAGCCGTTCTTCAAGCGGTGCGCGACTTCCCTCACCTTCACGCGGTTGACTTGGACGAACTGGAGGCAGCCCTCGAAAGCGCCCGGCTACCCGTCCATGCAGGAATTGTTTTGAACGAAGGAAAGTAGCCGATGCCTTTCATGCTGGACACCACTGCGTTCAGCGATTTGATGCGGGAACATCCCAGGCTGCAAGCCCGGCTGGCCGCACTGCCTGCCACCGAGCAAATCAGTCTTTGTCCAGTGGTTCGAGGTGAAATTCTCCACGGCCTTGCACGGTTGCCAAGTGGTCAGCGGAAGCAGGATCTGGAAACCAAAGCCGCCAGACTGTTCGCTGCGATTTCTTGCGAGCCGATTACCGAGTCAGTCGGAAATCACTATGCCGAGGTCAAGCTCGCCCGCCAAAAGAAAGGGCTGGCCTTGGATGAAAACGACCTGTGGATCGCTGCTTGTGCGCGCGAAGCCGGGGCGACACTCCTTACCCGTGACACGGATTTCCGCCAGATTGATGGATTGAATGTCGAGGACTGGAGCCGGTAAAGAAGCAAGGCAGCCCTTTCTGTGCACGCTCTTTTGGCGCACTTGCCTTGGCGGACTGCAGGCGCGAAGCATGGAAGAGCTATTGCGCGACGTGCTCGAACAATCGCCATTGCGTTTCTGGCTTCGCTTGTGGCCGAGGGGATAATAGCGCGTCAAATAATTTATCCTGTCTCGTAGCCGCCGACGTGCGGAGGCGGAATTGATCGGGAATCGAAACGAGTTCTCCGCCTCCTCACGTCGGCGACTACTTTTTCAACGGGCAGTTTAGAAATGCAGTATCTGGAACGCCGCTTCAAAGCATTCGCCAACCGTTTCGCCTTATTCCATCGCCCTCGCCAAGCTCAAAATTCATGCTGTGAATCTCATCGGGTTCATGTTCTCCTCAGCAAAACCACAGACGAGCTGCCGCGTGGCGTCAACGTTCGCGCGCCAATCGCCAACAAACCGATAAAGTCGGAAATTTATTTGAGGAGAGCACCATGTCGCCTGCCGACGACCATGAACAGCCGGCGCCCGCCAAAGGACAGTGGTTCGCCACGACGCATTGGAGCGTCGTCTTGAAGGCTGGCCAACGGCCCTCGCCGCAAGCGGCGGAAGCGTTGGAAAAACTCTGCCGCACTTACTGGTATCCTCTCTATGCCTACGTTCGTCGCCAGGGCCACGACGCGCCCGACGCCCAGGATTTGACGCAGGCTTTCTTTGAGCGTTTTCTGGAGGGCAATTTTCTAGAAAGCGTGGATCGTCAGAAGGGCAAGTTCCGCTCGTTTCTGTTGGCCGCCCTCAAACATTTCCTGGCGAACCAAAACGACCGGGTCAACGCGGAGAAGCGCGGCGGCGGGCGAACCCTTCTTTCGTTGGACGACGAAACCGCCGAGCAACGTTACCTCCTGGAGCCAATCTCCAATCAGTCTCCTGAGAACATATTTGAACAACGCTGGGCGGTGACTCTGCTGGAACAGGCGTTGACTCGCCTGCGCGAAGAATCGGCTGCCGATCATGATACCCGCCAGTTCGACCTCTTGAAAACATTTCTGTCAGCCGAGAGCGGCGAAGGCGAGTATGCCGCCGTGGCCGCGCAATTGGGAATGACCATTGGAAACGTCGCCGTGACGGTGCATCGACTCCGGCAGCGCTACCGGGAGATGATCCGCAGCGAGGTCGCGCAAACCGTGCTGAGTCCCGCCGACCTCGACGAGGAAATGCATTATTTGTTTACCGTGCTTACCCAATAAGATCATGTACGTAAATTGTAGCCGCCGACGTGAGGAGGCGGAACCGTCTCGAATTTCCTGCTGGAAAATCCGCCTCCTTACGTCGGCGGCTACAACCATCAGGCTTTTTCGTGAACATTCTAAGAATTACCACCGAAAGATTTCGCGTAATCGGCGGCCTGATTTTCTTCTGTAGATTATATGGAAGCGATGTCTCAAACGCGCACCTGCCCCAAATGCGGAGCGGAATTGCCCGGCGCCGCCTTGGAAGGACTTTGCCCAAGGTGCGTGGCCAGGCTCGCGTTTGATTTCGGTTCGCCGCGAACCCGCCTCCCGTATTTTGGCGACTACGAACTGCTGGAAGAAATCGCCCGCGGTGGCATGGGTGTGGTTTACCGAGCCAGGCAACTGAGTTTGAATCGTGTCGTCGCGGTCAAGATGATCCTGTTCGGCCAGTTTGCGAGCCGTGATTTCGTCCAGCGTTTTCGCACCGAGTCCGAAGCCGCCGCCAATCTGCATCATCCAAACATCGTCGCCATCCACGAAGTGGGCGAGCACGAAGGGCAGCACTATTTCTCGATGGACTATGTCGAAGGCAGGAACCTTGCCGAACTGGTCCGTGAAAATCCCCTCCCGGCCGCGCGGGCCGCCAAATACGTTCAGGCCATCGCCGAGGCGATCCAATACGCGCACCGCCAGGGTGTCCTGCACCGCGATCTCAAACCCTCCAACGTTCTCATCGACGCCGCCGACCGCCCGCAAATCACCGACTTCGGGCTGGCCAAATTGCTTTCGGACGAATCGGACCTGACGGTGACCGGCCAACTGCTCGGTTCACCCAACTACATGCCGCCCGAACAAGCGGCCATGAAGCGCGAGCAGATCGGTCCACCCAGCGATGTCTATTCGCTCGGTGCGATTCTTTATCACCTGCTCACGGGACGGCCCCCCTTTGTGGGCGAGACACTCCATGACGTGGTGCTGCAGGTGTTGAACCATGAACCCGTCGCTTTGCGCGTGCTGAATCCCGGCGTGCCCCGCGACCTGGACACTGTCTGCCTCAAGTGTTTGGAAAAAGACCCGCCGCGGCGTTATCAATCGGCACAAGAGTTGGCCGATGAACTGGGACGTTTACTGCGCGATGAACCGATCCGCGCCCGACCGGTTGGCCCGGCGGAGAAACTCTGGCGATGGTCGCGCCGCAACACGAAGGTAGCCGGCCTCGCCGGGTCTTTGACCCTGGTTTTCGCTCTCGGTTTGAGCGGTGTGATCTGGCAATGGCGCCGGGCGGAGCACAACGCGAGCGAGGAACTGCGCCAGCGCCAGCGAACCGAGGCGACGTTGGAGAGAATGGAAATTCAGCGGGCCGAAGATTTCTTTACAGCCGACAACTCGGCGGCGGGAGTGGCGCATCTCGCCCGCGTGTTACGACAACATCCCGCGAATCAAGTTGTGGCGGAGCGATTGTTGTCCGCGTTGACTCAACGCAGTTTCGCTCTGCCCGTCACCGCGCCGCTCCAACATGACGATCGTGTTCGTTCCGCCCGGTTTAGTCCGGATGGGCAGCGGGTGGTCACGGCTTCGGATGACAAGACCGCGCGTGTGTGGGATGCGCACACTGGCCAACCACTGACCGGGCCGCTCAAACATGATGCGGCTGTCCTCTTCGCCGAGTTCAGCCCGGATGGGCAGCGGGTAGTCACCGCTTCGGATGACAAGACCGCGCGGGTCTGGGATGCGCGCACCGGCCAGCCGGTGACTCAGCCGCTTAAACATCATGACCCTGTCTTTTCCGCCCAGTTTAGTGCCGATGGCCAGCGCGTACTCACTGTTTCCTCCAACATGGCGCGGGTCTGGGATACGCGCACCGGCCAGCCGCTGATTGAACCGCTCAGACATGATGACAACATCGATTCCGCCCAGTTCAGCCCGGATGGCCAGCAGGTGCTGACAGCTTCCGATGACAGGACCGCCCGGGTCTGGAATGCCCGCACAGGCCGGCCCCTACTCCAGCCAATGAAACATGATGCTAAAGTTTATTCTGCGCAGTTCAGCCCGGATGGGCAGCGCGTAGTCACGGCGTCGCTCGACAAGACGGCGCGGGTTTGGGATGCCCGAACTGGCCAACCACTTTCTGAACCGCTTCAACATTATGAGTTGGTCACTTCAGCCAAGTTTAGTCCGGATGGCCGGCGGATCGTGACTTGTTCGGACGACAACACGGCGCGGGTTTGGGATGCCCGCACAGGCCGGCTCGTGACTGAGCCGCTTAAACATGATTCTGCAGTTGTTTTTGCGCAGTTCAGTCCAGATGGAGAGCGCATTCTTGCGGTTTCGACTTACGGCAACATACGGGGAGAAATTTCCAAAAGTTGTGGACGGCGGGGGGTGGAAAAAAGGCATCCTGAGGGGGACAAAAAAACCTGCTGCCATCACACGATGGCGGCACAACCCTCAGGTCACCTATGGAACA
>JACQFP010000082.1 GCA_016200005.1 Verrucomicrobiota bacterium
AGACCTCCGACCTGAAATCCCTCACGCCCGCAGCCTGGGCCAAAGCCAGACGCGCCGCCATGCGTTCCGCCGCCTGATTTACTCCCGTTCCTTCGTCAGCTTCCGTGCCACTCACCCAAGGCAGTCTGGCTGTCGGTTACGATGGAACGACGATTCTGCCGAATCAGGTTCGCTTTCCTCGTCAAGTACTGCTCGCCGCCGGAAAGTGAGCGTCCCGATAATAACAAAACTCGCAAACCTTCGGAATCTTGCCGTCGAGATGGGCCTGGCGGAACGCCACGTAATCGTCGCCGTTCCACGTTTCCAAAAAGCTCTTGCCCCGGCCCAACTCATACGCGTCCGGGTTGCCGATGACGCAACAGGGAACTGTTCGCAAGTCGGAGGAGACAAAGGCCCGTTCAAAAGGCCACGGACACAACTTATCGGGTGAACTGGCGTTGTATTTTTCGGTGATGTTCCAAAACCACACCTTTACGCCGAGGCTTTGGCCCAAATCCACCAAGGCAAGCAACCGGTCGTGGTCGAGGCTGTCCTCGACGTTGACCAATCCATTGCGGACATCCCACTTATCCAATCCCCAGTTCGTCAATTCCAATGAGAACACTTGATTAGTAAAACCGGCGTCGTGCGCCAAACGCACCAAGTCCTCCAACTGGTGTTGGTTGCCGCGCTGCACCACCGTCCACATCTTGGTGCGGCTGATGTTTTTTTCGCGGCAGTAAGCATTGATCAGTTTGCAGTTCTCGATGACTTTGTCGAAGCGCGAGCCGCGCCGGATTCCTTCGAACGTCGCCCGGTCAGCACCATCAATGGAGATCTGAATTTCATTGACTCCGGAATCCACCAACTTTTTGTAGTTGTCTTTGACGTGCAACAGGGAAGCGTTCGTGGTGGTGCGGACCCAAATTTGTCGCGCGCGCGCGTATTTGATCATCTCGAAGAACACATCCCCCTGCATCAGTGGCTCACCGATGCCCTGGAGCTTGATTTCGACCAGACCGTATTGCTCGTCGATCAGCCGCTGAAAATCCGCCAACGACATGTCTTCCCCACGCTTTCCCTTCGGCCAGTCGCTCACCACGCACATGGTGCAGTGGAAGTTGCAACGGCTCACGTTCTCAATGTCCAATTTGATGGGCAGGTAGTCCACTGTGGCCCCCCGACGGGATGAACGCATGTACTTCTCAAAGTTCTCGCGTCGCCGAAGTGACGAGGAAAGGGCCAGTTCACGCTCCCGCCGATACGCCTCAATGCCGGCGGCTGGCTCGGGCGCGGGCAGTTGTCGCAGTTGTCGGCGTGCGGCCAGGACGGAATCGGTGGGGGCCGCCGGTGGCTCTTGAACTGGGACATATTTGTTCATTGCAAAATCACTGAAAAGAATCGGTGGGCGCAGATGCCACCTCGCCGATATTCGGCGGACGGAAACCTGCAGACTTGACATTCGACGGCGCGTCCATCGCTTAGACGTGTACCCCAGAATTACTGGTAGCTCAAGCAAGAACTTCTCTGGAAAAGAGAGATGCTCGTTAATCTTATTGCGGCCGCGTATCTGAAAGCTGAGGTTGCAAAGGATCGCAGTAGTTGGAAATGAACATTTCGGCAAAACCTTCAACAGTGAAGGGACGAAGGGCCGGACCTTTAAGGAAAGAATCGATGGCTGCCAGGTAACTGTTGTGCTCGTTTTCCGAGAGGCCGGAGATAAAGCGGTATAGCTCGTCGTAGGTCGCGAAGTTGCGTTTGTCGATGAACGTGTCCTTGGGAACTGAATCCAGAACATTGGGTGCACCAAGGTAAATGGGAACACAGCCAGAGAAAAAACAATCGAACATTTTCTCGGAAAGGTAGTCGGTTTCAACCGAGTTTTCATAAGCAATGCAGAAACGATAATCGTGCAGGGTCAAATGTTTCGGTCTGCGATTCGGCCCGATGTGCGAGGGAAAGCGATGTGTCTTCAAGCGGTTCAGCCAGGAAACCCGCCGGTAGGCAAAACGAATCCCAAGATTGAGCGTGGCAAGTCTGCCGGTGAAAAGGGGTTTGTCCCATTCCGTGCCGATGAGGTCGAAATCCTTCGGGGCATGAGCCTCAAACCAGCGAATCGCGCGGACCCGTTCTGAATACAATTCATTGGGTCGGACGGAAACCATGAAGCTGTTGATCATGGTGACGAGCTTGCGCTTCAAGAACGGAACTGTTGAGAAGTTCCCGGATCGCACTCGATTTGGAATATGGTAGAGCCGGTATTTCTGCGGGTCATCGGCGCACAAATCCTGTTTCCAGGTCAACACGGTTTTGAACGGGCGGTGCTTGCGAGAATCATAATTGTCCGGGCGGATGATCGGCGGTTCAATCAGGATGAGATGAAGTTCCGGATGTCTCCGGCGCACGAGTGTGCGAAAACGTGAGTTGATTTTAGTCGGATAATCCAGGAAAAAAATCTTATCAAAGGAATCCAAGTCTTCCATGTCGATGGTCGCAACGTGGTGTCCGAGTTGGCGCAATTGCTTCGTAAGATGGACCATGAAGTAAGCCAGTTCCTCGCCGACAATCGACGAACTGTCCGAAAGCATCCGGTTCTTGTTATAGAAATTGTAGAAGTTCCAGAATCCGATGTTCATGACCGGGTAAGAATTACAATCCTGGCTTCAGTGAACCAGGCGACTGCGCCATGCGCAGGCACATTCCATTTCAACAAGATTGCAGAGCGATTCAACCAAATGCTTAATAGCATCCAATCCTAATTCATCATCGTGACTCAAGACAAAAACTTTCCGGCAAAACTTTGCCCGTTGATATCTTCACTAATCTTCCACGTAACGCTTGACCCACGCACACGGTCGCATAACCATCACTCCCAGTTGTATCAAACCGAATTCGGCATTGTCTCATAAGCGCATCATCATAATCGGCGGCGGGATTGTTGGATTGGCAACCGCCTTCAAACTGACGCGGCGTTGTCCCTCCGCACGGGTCATTGTGTTGGAGAAGGAGGAGGCCGTCGGCCGTCACCAGACCGGCAACAACAGCGGCGTCTTGCACGCCGGGCTGTATTACAAACCCGGTTCGACAAAGGCGTTGCTGGCGGTCTCCGGAATTCAAGAAATGGTGGCCTTCTGTCGCGAGCACAACATTCCCCATGAAATCTGCGGCAAGCTGGTGGTGGCAGCCGATCAATCTGAAATCCCGCGACTCCACGATCTGTACGACCGCGGAAACAAAAATGGTTTGCAGGGGTTGAGACTCCTTGATCAGCACCAGATGCGGGAGATTGAACCGCACGTAGGCGGAGTGATGGCACTGCGCGTGCCACAGGAAGGGATTGTGGATTATCCAAAAGTCTGTGCCGTGCTGCTTCAACAAATCGAAGCGCATGAGGGCCGGGTGGTGACGCGGGCCAAAGTGACTGCCTTGCGTTTGAACGCGAACGGCTGGATTGCGCAAACGACCGCGGGAGATTTTGAGCCGGATTTTTTGATCAACTGTGCCGGCTTGCATTGTGACCGTGTCAGCGAACTGGCCGGTGAAAAGCGGGAAGTGAGGATCGTCCCCTTCCGCGGAGAATACTACAAGATCAAACCCGACCGGCAGCATCTCGTTCGCAACCTGATCTATCCAGTGCCTGATCCGAAGTTTCCTTTTCTCGGCGTTCATTTTACGCGGTTAATTCACGGCGGCATCGAAGCCGGCCCGAATGCGGTGCTGGCGTTTGCGCGGGAAGGCTATCGCAAGACCGACATCAATCTGACCGACTTGTTCGATGCGCTGACTTTTTCCGGGCTGTGGAGATTTCTGGCAAAACACAAACGGATGAGTTGGGAAGAATTGAAACGTTCGTTCAGCCGACGGCTCTTTTGCGAGTCGCTGCAAAAACTGGTGCCGGAAATCCGCCGGGAAGATTTGGAAACGGGCGGCGCCGGAGTCCGCGCGCAAGCGATGTCGCCCAGTGGCGAACTCGTACAGGATTTTTGTTTCGTGAAACGGCCCAAGGCACTGCACGTTTTGAACGCTCCCAGTCCGGCCGCGACCGCTTCCCTGGCCATTGGGGAGGCAATCGTTCGGCAGGTCGCTTCAGAATGTGGGTGATTCACGGAGTGCAGTGATACGGGTTTCCCTTACTTGAGATTGCCGTTGGCATCCCAAGACAGAAAACATTCTGCGTATAAGGTCGGGATTCCTTCAGAAGGTAACCCATTGTATAGACGAATACTGGCCACGTTCAGCACAATCAATGGCACACTGCAAATGCGAATGAGTTCAATTCCTCAACAATAACCACTTTGTTCTGCCTACTGTAGTGCCCCCGGCAAATCCCCGGCCCAATTTCCAGTAATTCTCTCAATGGCGCTGAGCCTCCCCCATAGCTTATGGTTTCGTTTGAAGAGACAATGATACAATTGAGCGGGATAGCGGGATATTTATCTTGCTATTTCACATATAATAATGCTTGAATATACGCGTCAATGAAAACTTCCTTCTTGCGACGTTTTGAAGCGGGAGGTTCCATTCATAAACTCGACACAGAAAGGGCAGGCTAACATGCAACTTCCGACCCAAAAACCCCACAGTATCATTTTACCCACGATCATCTTTGTCCTGGCGCTCTGCGCACCGAACTTTTTGAAAGCGCAGGCAATCGCAGCCGTGCCAGTGTGCGCCACGCCGCCGTCGGGGCTGACGCATTGGTGGCCCGGGGAAAACAATGCCAACGACATTGTGGATGGCGCCAACGGCACGCTGCAAAATGGGACCACGTTCGCCGCGGGCATGGTGGGACAGGCGTTCAGCTTTGACGGAGCGGATGATTATGTTTCCTTCGGCAACACCACCGGCAATTTCGGCACGAACGATTTCACGATTGAGTATTGGCTCAAGACCAGTACGACCCGGATTGAACCGGTCATTGGGAAGTGGGGTAATTGCGGTTTTTCCAGCTTCTGGGATATGCGGCTCTCTGGGGGTAAGTTGCAACTGGAGATGGCTTCGGACGCGAGCGGGAACGACGTGAACAGTCGGCCATCCAATCGGAGTGTCAATGACGGGGTGTTTCATCACATTGCCGTGGTTCGGCACACCACTACGATTTCGATGTACATTGACGGCGTTTTGGATTACACGAATTCGACGCCAGGGATTACGATCCTTAACAACAGTGCGAACCTGCTGGCTGGAAGCGGGCCCTGCATTGGGGTGGATGGGACGCAGCCATACACGGGTCTGTTGGATGACATCTCGATTTACAGCCGAGCGCTGACGTTGGCCGAAATCCAATCGATCTACAACGCCGCCAGCGCGGGCAAGTGTCCGCCACCGCCTCCGCCCGTTTGTGTTCCGCCGCCATCTGGTTTGGTGAGTTGGTGGCAGGCCAACAATAGTGCGTTGGACCGCGCGGACAGCAATCATGGGACGTTGATCGGAAACGCCGGGTATGCTGCCGGAAGAGTGGGGCAGGCCTTTACCTTTGATGGCAGTGGCGATGCCGTTTTCATCGGGAATCCCGCCAACCTGCAACTTCAGAATCTCACGATTGAAGGCTGGGTGAAACGTTCCAGCGACACGCAGGTTTCAGCCAATTCGATCTATGGGGAGATTGTCGGCTACGGTCCGGGCGGCTACGTGCTGGGCTTCCGACAGGATGGCAGTCTGTTCTTGTCGAAGAATACGATAAGCGATGTTCGGTCGGTCGGCACGATCACCGACATGGCGTGGCATCACGTTGCGGTGACCAAGAACGGCAGCACGGTGGTGTTTTATCTGGATGGCGTGGCTGAACCGGCCATTACCTACAACACGACGTTCGAATTCACTACGGACCTCAGAATAGGCGCGGTGAACAGCGGGGTAGAGGCGAGTTTCCTGGGGATGATTGATGAGTTGGCCATTTACAATCGCGCACTCTCCACCACCGAGATTCAATCGATCTACAACGCTGACAGTGCGGGCAAGTGTCCTCCGCCGCCAACTTGTGTACCCACTCCTGCCGGTCTGGTGAACTGGTGGCCTGGGGAAAGCAATGCGACGGATGTGGTGGGCGGGGTGAACGGGACATTGAATGGCGGGCTGGGATTTGCAGCGGGCGAGGTGGGGCAGACCTTCAGCTTTGACGGAGTTGATGATTATGTTTCCTTCGGCAACACTACGGGCAACTTCGGCACGAACGACTTCAGCATCGAGTTTTGGATCAAGACCACTTCGACCAGAATGGAATCAACCATCGAAAAATGGGCGAGTTGCAGCTTTTCGAGCTTTTGGGAAATACGAATGCGCGGAGCGGGAGCGTGGGGTGCCGCCGGCCGGTTGGAAATGGCAATGGTTTCCGATGCCGCTGGACACGATGTCAACTCGATTCTCTGCAACCGGGCGATCAACGATGGCATCTTTCACCATGTCGCCGTCGTGCGACAAGCGACCAATCTCTCGTTCTACATCGATGGTGCATTCGACGTTCAAGGGTCCACGGCGGGGATCACGATCCTCAACAACGCGGCCAACTTGACGGCGGGCCGGAGTGTTTGTGTTGGAGTTGATGGCACGTCGTCGTTCACCGGCCAGATGGATGAGATTTCGATTTACAACCGGGCGTTGACGTTGGCGGAAATCCAATCCATCTACAACGCGGCCAGCGCGGGCAAGTGTCCTTTGCCGCCGCCGCCACCACCGCCGCCTGCTATCGGACCGTTTATCAACGGCAGTTTTGAAATGCCGGTCGTTTCGCTGGGCGGGCATGCGCAGCCGAGCGGCTCCACCAACATTACGGGCTGGATCCTTGGCGGGGCCGGCACGGTGTCCTTTATCAATGGTCCTGCCGGCGGCGTGGTCAATCCAGTGGATGGCGCGCAACAGCTTGATTTCGACAGTGGCGATTCACCCGCCAATGCCACCCTTTCACAGACGTTCCTGACGATCATCGGCCAGCTTTATGCCGTCAGTTTTAATGTCGGTCGCTTTGGACCGGGCGGTGCGACGATGAGTTTGTTGGCGGAGGTCAAGTCGGGCACGGGTGCGGTGTTGGGTTCGTTGAGCGCGGTGGCGCCCAACACGCAAAGCTACGGTGCGGCGCAGTCCTTCACGTTTACGGCCACGACGACGAACTCGACCTTGACCTTTACGGACACTTCTTCGGCAACGGTCGCCGTGGATGTGTTGCTGGATAATGTGTCGGTGACGCCGGGCAGCGGAACTTGCGTTGCACCGCCGCCGGGATTGACGCATTGGTGGCCCGGCGAGAGCACTGCGCAGGACGTTGTGGGTGGCGTCAACGGGACGCTCAATGGAGGGCTGGGCTTTGGGGCGGGTGAAGTGGGCCAAGCCTTTAACTTTGACGGAGTCAATGACTATGTGACCTTCGGCAACACGGTCGGCAATTTCGACACGAACGATTTCACGATTGATTTTTGGATCAAGACGGCTGCGGCCCGGATCGAATCCGTCATCGAGAAATGGCCGACGTGCGGGATCTCGAGCATGTGGGACATTCGGATTGGCGGCAACGGCATAGGCCGATTGGAATCGGAAATGTTCTCCGATGCCGCTGGGAACAACCACAATGTGATTGTCTCCGGACGAACGATAAATGACGGAGTGTTCCATCATGTGGCCTACGTGCGCAAGGG
>JACQFP010000083.1 GCA_016200005.1 Verrucomicrobiota bacterium
CGATGAAGCTTTGAATTGATGAACACCAAAGATTTTCTCCGTCTCGGCGTGCCGTTAGGACGGCGACACGCCTGGCGACGGATTTTGTTTCCAAATTCATCCTCGGCGGCGGCGCGACCGGGAGCGCGGAATTTATTCCGCCTCAACGCGCAAAGTTGTGAGGCGCTGGGAAACAATTGTACCGGCTGGTGTTCGTGAGTTGAAGCGGCGTGAACGCCGCGCGCCGTTTACAGCACTCGAGGAGGTTGTTGAACTTGGCGCGCCCGGCGTGAGTCGAACACGCGACCATCTGCTTAGAAGGCAGATGCTCTATCCAACTGAGCTACGGGCGCCACCGATGAAACCTTAGCCGTGTGGAAGTGCCCAGGCAAGCGCGGGTTCAGGTCTCCCGCAAAGGGTCTGGCCATCACGCATTGACTGCGAACGGATGTCACGCCAGATACGGAATGGTAAGCGGCCCTTGCGGCAGCGCAGCGACGCGCGCGCCGTTGCGATGGGATTGGAGGCATTCCTTTACGGCGGCGGTGATGTCGTGGCAGGGAGTGAGATGCGCGGCGCGAACGATGTCGTCAGCCAATGAACTGTAGATGAGCACTCTGGCTTTGCGTTGGATGAGGGACTGGATTTGTGCCTGCCATTGTTCGGGCCGGACGAAACCGGGGGCGGCCAGCAGCGTCAGAATTTCTTCGGGACTGGCGGCGCTGCGCAAAAGATCATCGAGCGGACTGTGGGCGGGAACGCCTTCGCGACATTCACAGGCCAGGATCAACGTGCCGCCTTCCTTGATGACGCGCGCCCCGGCGCTCATTCCCTTGACGCCCTGATAAAGATTTTGATCGAGTGGATAACCGCTGTTCGTAGTGACAACGATATCAAACGGCGCATCGAACTTTTGCATGGCGGATTTTCTGACGAATTCGCAGCCGACTTTGTGCGCCGCGAGCAGGTCGCCGGCGAAGACGCCGGTGATCTGCCGTTCTTCGTTAAGCGAGACGTTCAGGAGAAAACTCGGGCCGACGCGCAGCGCGATGTCACGCATTTCCTCCCAGATGGGATTTCCGTTCGTGATGCCGAAGGTGGATTGAGGATCGCCGATATTTCTCGCGCCGTGATTGCTCATCACAGTCTGGAGGCCAGCCACGCCGGGCATGATGCCTTTGACGCCGCCGCTGAATCCGGCGAAGAAATGCGGCTCAATGAAACCGGTGACGATGCGGACGTCCGCCTCGACGACGTGACGATTGAGGAGGGCAGGGGTGCCGTCGCGGGTGGTGCCAAGTTGAACGAGGGCATCGGGATTTTCCGGTTCGTGATTGAGGACGCGGTAATTCTGGATAACGGTGGGCGTCAGCATTGTTTCCAGTTCAGCGCGGGTGTTCGGCCGGTGCGTGCCGAGCTGGTTCAGGAGCGTGATGTTCTCGCGCGGGACATGGGCGAGATGCTCGAGCAGCCAGGGAATGAGGCGTTCGTTGGGCGTGGCGCGGGTAATGTCGGTGAACAGAATGCAGACGCGTTGGCCGGATTTGATCCACTGCCGCAACGGTTGCGCGCCGATGGGTTTTTCCAGCGCGGCGAAAACGGCGGCGCGTTCGTCAGCCAGGCCGGGCGTGTGGGCCGGTTTGATGACGGTGGTGCGATCATCGGGCAGTTCCACTGGCAAATGACCGTGGCCATAGGCGAGATCGACTTTCATGGTAAAACGAGACGTTGCATACCGCTGAATTTATTTACCGCAGAAAGTTGAATCGGGAAAGGAGCAAATCGCCGCGGCCATCGATGCGACGCAGAGCTGTCATCTCAAGTTGGTTGCCAGACTATATTTCCGGATTGGGTTATGCACTTAATTCCTCTTGGCCGATCGGACACGCGAAAGCGTGAACTCCAACGCCGCGCGAAGGCCGTTTCCGTTGGAGTTCAACCTTTAGGTTGTCCTCCGTTTGCCTGAAGGGGAATCAAGTGCATGGCCCTATTTCCGAATACAGAAAACTGCTCTCACTTCGTCCCTGCCGATGCAGTTGCTTCCAAACGACCCACCCCAAAACCCCTCCCACGAGGGGAACAAAACATCGTGGACCGCTCCTCTCCTGGGAGGGGTTGGGGTGGGTTCAGGGGTTCAACACGCGACAAGATCTCGGGGAATTCTCTCCTCATCCGACGGGCGAGGATGGCCGAAGTCCGGGTGAGGGGCGGTGCCGGGTTGGAGTTGATGGTGGAATTGGATTGTGGTTAAGTGCGGACATGAAAACTTACACGATGCGATTATTCTTTATCGGAGGGGTTACGGTTCTAGTGATCGCGCTGTTCAGCAGTTGCACCACGGTGCCGGAAACGGGCCGGCGGCAGGTCAACCTGATTTCACCGTCGGAGGAGATGAAGCTTGGGTTGACGAGTTTCGACAAAATGAAACAGGAGGTGCCGGTCAGCAAGGATGCCGCCGCGAACGCGCTGGTTCAGAAAGTCGGCAAGCGCATTGCCGCGGTGGCGCCGTTGCCGAACGCGCAGTGGGAGTTCGTGGTGTTTGAAAGCAAGGAGGCCAACGCGTTTTGTCTGCCCGGCGGCAAGGTCGGCATTTACACCGGCATCCTGCCGATCACCAAAGATGAGGCGGGGTTGGCGACGGTCATTGGTCATGAGGTGGCGCACGCCGTGGCGCGGCATGGCGCTGAGCGGATGACCGAGGCGATGGGGATTGAAGGGCTTGGAAAAATCCTCGGCAGCGCGACGGCAGAATCCAAATGGAACACGGCGGTTACGACGGTCTATGGCGTGGGAAGTAAGCTGGGCGTGGCGTTACCGCATAGTCGGTTGCAGGAATCCGAGGCGGACCACATCGGAATCTTGTATATGGCGCGGGCAGGTTACGACCCGGAAGCTTCGGTCGGTTTTTGGGAGCGGTTCGCGGAATTCAATCGGCAGGGTGGCGCCAGCACTCCGTGGTTTCTCCGCACGCATCCAGTGGATGAGGTTCGCATCAAACAACTCAAAGGCTGGCTGCCGGAGGCGAAACAGCAGTATCGGCCTCAGTAAGTGTGACAGGAAATAATCGCTTGCGCGGCTGGAACAGGTTGATTACTTTTTCGCGCCTCGTTTTGGTAGCGCGTGGAGTTATGCTGTCCTCGATTTCCACCGGAAGGTTGGGCTGGTAGCTCAGTTGGTAGAGCAGTGCCCTTTTAAGGCATTGGTCCAGGGTTCGAGTCCCTGCCAGCCCACCAGCCTTTACCCGAATCAAAACATTTCATCCAACTTGCCGGATCGGCCTTGCAACCTCGCCGGCCTGGAAAAGCCTACGGCGCCACCGGCAGTGTAAAGCGTGAAGGGTGGTTGGCATCGCGATAGATTTTGACTTTGGGCTGGTTGAGGTTCGGGAGGAAGAAGGGATAATCGCGGCTGGTGATGCGGAGACGGATGCGGCTGCCGGCTTTGAAAACGTGGTTGATGGCAAAGGGAGAGAATTCAATCGAATGCGGGTTTTGAAATGCGGCCGTGTGATCTTTGAACGCGCCGCGGGTGACGAGTTTCAGTCTGCCGTCGGGAAGTTTTTCCAGGAGTTGAACGAAATAACAGGCGTTGGTTTTGGCCGCCGAGACAAACAATTGAAACGTCGGCAGGCCAACCACGTTGAGATCGTTGGCCAGCGGCTGGCTGGTATAGTTTCGCGCGTTGGCGCTGTCATCGGACTTCGTCACGATGTTCGGACTGAAAATGTCGCCGCTCGCATTGATGATTTCGTTCACGGCGATGATGGTGGTCATCAGTGCCGCGGCGTCGCCGCCAAAGGCGTTGCGAATAAAGCTGATCAACGTGGAGCCACCTGCCGTGGGCGACAATTTCTGCGGCGTGCCGCTCGATCCAGTTGTCGAAAGCAGGATGCCATTCAGGTAATAGATATTCGTGATCGTGCCAGGCAGCGGGAAGGCATCCGCGAAAACCAACGCCGCTTCCGACCAGTCGGTGGATTTCTCCGGCGCGACCGTGACGCGCGGCTCCGTAAGAATTCCCGTGTCAATGCCCTTCAACCATTGATCGAACCAGCGCCGAAGTTGGGCGCGCATGTAAAGTCCCTCGGAGCTGCCGAGGTCGGAGGAGGCGGGCGGATGGCCGAGGCCGCCCAGGTAAAGTTTGAAAAACGGAATGTTGGTGTTGGTTTCAAAAAGGGCGGTGGCTTGTTCGGCGGGAAACAGATGATCGCGCCAGCCTTGAATCACAAACGCCGGCACCTGCAATTCGGCGGGGTCAAAAATCACGGAACGCCAGTCGATGCTGGTTTGCGAATCGCCGACGTGGACTTTTTCAGGTTGGCCGCCCAGGATGTTTTTGATCCAGTCAAACATTTGATCGGCATAATTGGGATGGGCCGGATCGTAACCGCTGGCGAAAAAGCCGACCGCATAAGCGAGCTTGGGCACGTCCTTCGGGCAGAGTGCCTGGTAAAGGTCCGTCCAGCCGACGATGGGTGCCACGGCGGCAAGGCCCGGCACGTGGGTGCGCATGATTTCAAACGAATGCCCGCCACCATACGAAGCGCCCCCCACGCCAAATTTGCTGGCGGCCGTGACGGGAACAGTAATGGCCGGTGAATCACCGATGGTGCCGGTTTGCATGGCCAGGATCAACGTCTTCAAATCGTTGATTTCATTCGGACCGGCCACGGCCACGTTGCCGTCAGAATTTCCAAACCCGCGGGCGGTGGGCGCGAGCACCACGTAACCAGCGCTCGCAAATTCTTCCGCCAGCATCACCACGCGTTCGTCATTCTTCGCGCCGGCGTAACCATGGATGACGATGATCACCGGCGTGGGAGCGACCGCGCCGTCCGGAATATAAACACTGGCGTCGAGACGAATGGTGTTTGTCGTGGCGGATTCCGTGTCGCCCGTATCCGTGCCGGTGGCCCGGGCGGGGACGGGGATGCGGGTATTGTATTTGGTGAACGCGCCGCCGAACGAGTTGAGAACCATCGTCAGCGAGAGCAGCAGGAACAAGACGCCACTTCCCAGGAGAATTCTTTTTCTTGCATCCAACATGAATGACACCATACGACACATCCGGCGTTATTCAACCGGGCGATTTTCCCAAGAAGAGCTTTTGGTGGCGGAATTCGCTGCCCAGAATTAGCGGGCAGTGTAGCCGCGAACGAACCCGATGCATTGGGCCACATCTGGAACGGAATTGTCCCAGTTGTTTTCGTACTCGATGGAGATATTGCCGTCAAAATGCTGACGTTTCAGTTCCTCCAGAATGCCTTTGGTGTCGGTGACGCCGGTGCCGTAGATGCAGTCGGGGAGTTCCTTGCCGATGGCAGTCCGCTCTTTCAAGTGGCAACTAATGATGCGTCCCTTGAGGATTTTGAGACCATCGAGCGGCTTGATGCCGGACGTAGCCCAATGGCCGGTATCGGCACAGGCACCGATGCGCTTGTCGCGGTTCTTGACGATCGACAGGACGTAATTCGGGTCCCAAAGTTTGTATTTGGGATTGTTGACCTGGCGTTTGTGTTCATGAAAACCGACCCGGATGTCGTACTCCTTGACCAGCTTCTCGATGGTGTCGAGCGCATCGTCTGATTCGGTGGTGATGGCATACATCCCCATCTTCTTGGCGAACTCGAACACTTTGCGCGCCTCGCTTTCATCTTTGGAGAGCCCGACGACGCCATAGTTGACGGCCAGCACGTGATGTCTGGCGAGCTGGTCTTTGACCTTTTGGATGACTTCCTCGGAGGCATTGTGGTCCCATTTGATGTCGGGTTGTTCCTTGCTGAGTTTTTGGCCGGGATAAAACTCAATGACTTTGCCGCCGGCTTGAGCCGTCTTTTCGATGGCTTCAAACACACTGAAACGGTTGAAGGTGTAAGCCTGACAGCCGATGGCGTAACCACCGATCCTGCCCTCTTGAGGAATGGGCGGAGCGCTCTGAAGGGTGGTGGCGACGAGGAAACTCAAGGCGGCGATACTCAGATTCTGGCCGGCTCTTTGCGTTAAATTCATATTGGTCCTTTGTTCATTCACTGTGTCTCCGCGACTCGCGGAAAGCGATGTTGGTTGAGGTGATGGCACACGCAATCCCCGCGGTTGTCAAAACAAAAACAGCGTGGCAAAATGATCACCCGAGATTTGAGATTATTTTTGTTGCGTTCAGTGTGGCAGTCGCTAGGTTAGCGCGCTCGACGCATCAAAAATAAGAGACAACTTGAAGACTGAATTGTGTAGAAAAGCATTGGAGAAGGTTGGCAACCCCAACGTTCTGGTAAACTTGATTTCGCAACGCGTCCGGCAACTCAACGCCGGGGGCGGCGGCAGCAGCCAGCCGTTGATAGCCAACACCACGGGCATGGGAGCTGCGGACATTGCGCTGACGGAAATCATCGAAGAAAAAATGGGTTGGGACTTGCCGGAGCATGTCGCACTCACCACGCCCACCCGCAAGAAGCGCCGGAAGCATTGAGCTTCGGTCGCGCCGGTTTCCTCCAATGCTTTGCAAACAGCCAGAAGGGCGACCTTCTGGCTGAAATTATTTATGGCCGATATTTTGTCCAACTCGAAAGCGCGGCGCGATTATCACATCCTCGAAACCTTCGAGGCGGGCATTGTCCTGCGCGGCACGGAGGTCAAGGCGTTGCGGGCCGGCAAGGGACAGATTCGCGACGCCTTCGCCCGCGTGGACAAGGACGAAGTGTTTCTCTACAACGCGCACATTGACGAATACGCCTTTGGCAATCTCCAGAACCACGAGCCCAAAGCGCCGCGAAAGCTTCTGCTCCACAAGGCCGAGATCCGAAAACTGTTCGGCCTGAGCTCGGTCAAAGGCAATGCGCTGTTCCCACTTTCGTTCTATTGGAAGAACGGGAAGGTGAAAGTCGCCTTGGCTGTTGGCAAAGGCAAAGTGCAGTTTGACAAGCGTGACGACATCAAGAAGCGCGCATCCGATCGTGAACTGAAGCGGGCGACGATGCACCGTTTCAAGGGGAAGGGTTGAAGCGTTGAAACGCTGCGACGTTCCCCTGTCCAAAGGTTTGAAGAATCTGGCCGAGGAATCCGTTGGAAAAATCGATCGCTCTTAACGATTGAGCGTTTCGGTCTCTTGCCCCTTTTTCCAAGTTCGTTTCGGCGCTTTGGTGACGAGACCTTTTTTGATCGCGTTGGCCGTGACCCGGATGTAGCGAACCTCGCCGTTCACGAGGGCCTTGACACGCTGAAGATTTGGCAGGAAACGCCGTTTGGTGATGGCCGTCACGTGCGTGCCGATGCCGCCTTTCTTCTTGGCCTTGCCGCTGCGCCAAATGTGGCTGCCTTTGATCGATCCTGTGCCTGTCAGTTCACAAATTCTCGCCATAAAATTCCTTTTTGTTCGTAAGGAGCGCAGAAGGTAGCAATCGCATACGCTCTTGCAAGCACTATTTCCCTTCTTTTGCCTGCCAGCAGCGCGTATGCATGAGCGTGTTTTTAGAGGCATGGACGTTTGCGTGTGACGAATCGCATGGCTTTGGCGAGGTTGTTTTCTCCCATGGCAGCTTGGAAGTCGGTGGTGGTTTTGTATTGTGCTTTGGGTTGTTGGCTGCG
>JACQFP010000084.1 GCA_016200005.1 Verrucomicrobiota bacterium
CTCCCCGTTTGAGTAGAGCACAAGAATGTCGTGATTATTTGGCAGGCTGCGAAAAGCAAGGCTCTTTGCAGTTGTCCGCTTCCAAATGATTTCGTTGCGGAAATTTTCTTTTCCTAAAATCGCATCGCACAGCAGCTTGAGATAATGCGACGCCGTCGGATCGCAGTGCAGGTAAAGCGAGCCGGTGGGTTTGAGCACGCGGCGCAGTTCCACCAGTCGCGGCGCCATCATCGCGAGGTAGGCCATCATGTCGTTCGTGCCGAGAAAGGTTTTGAACGCCTGCATGACCTCGCTGACTTTGCCGGGCTGAAGAATCAGTTCTTCATAAACGCGCTGGCTTTCCTGGTTCCAAGTCCACGTGTCCTCGAAGGCGCGAATCTGGCTGGCGGCGGCGCTGCCGTCCTTTTCCTGAAAGAAGGCGTTGTAGTTCTGCGCGGAGTTAAAGGGCGGATCGAGATAAACGAGGTCCACCGTCTCGTCCTTGAGATAGCGGCGCATGATGTCGAGGTTGTCGCCGTAATAAAGCGTGCCCATGCGCGCAGGCTAACCACTGCCCATGAAAGAATCAACGGAGAAGGAATCGCAGCAGGTGAATCCATTTGCCGAAGCGCAACGCGTAGCCAAGCCGGAGAAGCAGACGGAGTTGATTTGGGTTTTGCTCCGCCGCAATCCTGCGTTCAAATGGTCACGCCGTAACGCAGCGATTCGGATGGATTGGGGAGCGCTCGCGTCTTGTGGGCTGTCGTTGCTGTCCCGGCGACGACTTTCACAGTCAAACTTCTTCCGCGATAAATAGTGCCGGAGAGTTGGAGTAACGGGAGTGCCTCAAGGTCTGAATTTCAGCGAATTCAACGCCGTTTGTTGCGCCAATTTTGGGTCGAAATCCGTTGAATCCTGGTAGAAATACGAAATGCGACCGTCGGTCCACAGGGGACCCCAACTGTGCAAGAAGAACATCTCTTGTATCTTGATCCAGCGTGCGGAGCCGTCCATGAAGAGCTGGTTGCCGCCCACCGGTATCTTGGAGCTTGGGCCGTGATGTGGCGGCATGTCCTTAAAGGCGGTGTCGCGTCCGCCACCCCATTGATTATCCACCTTTAAGATGGCGTCCGCGGCGAGCACCCAGTGAGCGCGAGCTTGCGAGGCTTTGACGGGACTGCGAGAAGGGATCCCGCCCGGGAACGCCGGATTGCCCCAGGTCTGAATCCCTCCGAAATATTGAAAGCCGATCAGCCACTGATCATAAACAGCTTCATACTGAGGGAAGGTGGGGCGGTTGGGACAAGTCCAAATCTGGCCGACGGTGGAATTGGAGTAGATGATCAAGGCGACCGACTGGGCGGCCTTGCGTTCGGGCGGGTTCAGAGCGATCTGGACCACGGCGCCTCGGGCCTCCAGGACCTTGTCCTCATTGTCGTGCGCGTAGATGGTGACCCCAAGGCCGATTTGCCTGAGATTGTTGAGGCAGCCAGTTCGCTTGGCGCTTTCCTTGGCACGCCCCAAGGCTGGGAGCAGCAAGGCGGCCAGGATTGCGATGATCGCGATGACGACGAGCAATTCAATTAGAGTGAAAGCGAACCCGGCGTTTCTTCCCCCGATTGTAAAGTTGAATGGGCGCTCAACCGCGGGTGTACCCAACACGTCGTCTGCTGGAAGTTGAAAGATGATGGATGGATAGGAAGTCGGTTTTGATGCCGCGTGGTTCCGTGAGCATTGCTTCCCGCCGGTGGTCATACGCTGAAACTGCGCCTGGCTGTTTTCAGCGTCAAGTGTCCGTTTCTGCTGTTCGGATTCTGCTCTTTTCACCGCGCTTTAGTAAGGAGGCGCACAGCGGCCCGTATGGCGGGGCTGGCGAGCGGGCTAGAGGCGGTTGCGCTCCTTATTTCGCCTGTGTCGTTCCGGCAACGTCTCGCGGTTGCAGACAAAGCACCAGGAGGGCATGAACGTCGTCGGTTTGCGGAATCAGTTTTGGTTTGTTTTCAACACCGATCATTTTGCTTTCCAACCGATGCACGGGAATATATCAACCCTCCAACCCAAAACATGAGCGAGCCTGCGACCAAAGAATTACCACCACGTCTGACTTCCCTCGATGCGTATCGCGGGCTGGTCATGTTCCTCATGATGGGCGAGGTGTTCCGCTTTTGTCGCGTGTCCGCCGCGCTGCCGGACAACGGTTTTTGGAAATTCCTTTGCCACCACCAATCGCACGTCGCGTGGATCGGCTGTTCGCTGCACGACCTGATTCAGCCGTCGTTCTCATTCATGGTCGGCGTGGCGCTGCCCTTCTCCATCGCCAGCCGTTTCGCGCGGGGGCAGACGCGGACGCTGATGAGCCTGCACGCATTCTGGCGCGCGCTCGTGTTGATTCTGCTCGGCGTTTTCCTTCGGTCCACCAGCTCCCAACAAACCAACTGGACCTTTGATGACACGCTCACTCAAATCGGACTGGGTTATGGCTTCCTGTTTCTGCTTGGCTTTCGACCGGTGCGCGATCAATGGATTGCGCTAGCGCTGGTGCTGGTCGGTTACTGGGCCGCGTTCGCGTTGTACTCGGTGACGCCGGACTTCGATTACGAAAAAGTCGGTGTGTCCAAGGATTGGCCGCATTTGATGACGGGTTTTGCCGCGCATTGGAACAAGAACAGCAATCTCGCGTGGGCCTTCGACACGTGGTGGATGAATCTCTTTCCGCGTAAAAACCCGTTTCTCTACAGCGGCGGGGGCTATGCGACGCTGAGCTTCATCCCGACGCTCGGCACAATGATTCTCGGCCTCATCGCCGGCGGCATGTTGCGCAGCGAACGGGCGCCGTGGGCCAAGGTGAAATGGCTGGCCATCGCGGGCGTCATTTGTCTGGCGGCCGGCTGGCTGTGCGGCGCGCTCGGCATCTGCCCTGTGGTCAAGCGTATCTGGACACCGAGTTGGACATTGTTCAGCGGCGGTTGGTGCTTTTTGCTGCTGGCGGGCTTCTACGTGGTCGTGGACATCATTGGCCTGCGGCGACTGGCGTTTCCGCTGACCGTCATCGGTATGAACTCGATCGGCGCGTATTGCATGGCTCACTTGTTTGAAGGCTTCATCATGAAAAATCTGAAGATCAATCTTGGCAAGGACGCCTTCGGATTTTTGGGCGACGCCTACGAACCGCTTCTCCACGGCACAGCCACGATGCTGGTCTTCTGGCTGATTCTTTACTGGATGTATCGGCGAAAAATATTTTTACGGATTTAGCGCCGCACAATCTATCGAACGCCCGCTGCGGCTTGGGAAGCCAGTTTCCGGACGTGCAGCAACACGGGAAGCGACGTTTGTTTGCCGACTTGATTCTCGACGGCGAAACACAGGCGGTCGGTTTCGGGCACCCATTTGGCGGCGGTCAGAAAAATCTCCCGGTCGTTCTGGTCCTTGGGAATCAATACGCCGTTGAGACCGATGTTATCGACGATCACGCCATGCGGCAGGTTATCGACAGTGAAAGTGATCAGGTCGTCGTGACCGTTACGCCGGACTTTGAGCCAGCCGGGAACGGTTTGGCCGGGCGCAATCGTGATTTCCAGTGGTTTGGTTGCATTGGTCGTCGCCGTGGAAACCGGCGTGGTTGAAGCATCGGGTTCGAGCGCGACGAACAACTTCGGCTTCTCGCCCAGTTTGATTTTGCCGAGGTTATTCACTTCCTTTGTGACAGGCTTGCCGTCAATCGTCGCGGTCGCCGTCACCATTGTCATTTCGGCGTTGGTTTCGTAGGGTTGCGGCGCGTCGGGTACGGCGTTGATCGTGCCCTTGGCTTCAGCATGGCCGGCTTGAATAACCAGCGGCGTCGAGACGCTGAAACCCGGCGGCAGACCGCTGATGTCCACTTTGATTTCGCCGTCAAATCCATCTGCTCGATCCGCACTCACAGAAAACTCCTGACCGCTGCCGGCGCTGACAGTCGGATTCGCGCCGTTGAGGGTCACGGCAAAATCGGGTTTGGCGTCGCGAACCGTCAGCCGATACGCGAACCGTTCACCGCCGTATCCCCTCGTGTCAGTGACGCGGACGAGATACGAACCATCCGCCGGCGCGGTGAAAAGAAGTTTCGAATCCGAACCGAGCTTGCGGTCGGCATCATCGTCATTGGCGTAGTAGAGCGTGAAGACCGGCAGGCCGTTGGCGACGAGTTTCGCGCCGGGCGGATGGGGCTCGACGATGTAGCACGGTTCGTCATTCGCGTGGGCCGTCGCGCTGGTGTCAAAATAATCGCGGCGCTTGCCATTGGAGGTGTAGAATTGAAAGCCGGAGTCCGGTCCTTGCGGCATGCGAAAGATTTTGCAGACTTCGCCCTGGAGATACATCAACTGATTCAACTCCATTTCCCGCCAGTTCTCGACACGGCAGTCGGTCGTATTTGAATCAATAGGTCGGAAGGTGACTTGCGAATCGCGGACTGCCTGAAGCAACAGCCGCTCCACGGGTTTTCCGTCGGCGTGCAGGACTTCGATCTTCGTGTCGATGGGTGACCCGCGTCGCGCGGCGGCGGTCTCGATGCTCCAGGTTTTTCCCGCCTTGGAATCAAACTGGAACAGATCGACGTCAGTCGATTGTCCCTTCGCGATCGCCCAGATTCGGCCGTTGACCGAGCAAGGAGCGAGAATTTTCATCGCCTGGCCGGGCGCATCATTCGGTTCAGCCTCGATCAACTCCGGGCCATCGCCCACCAACACTTTGAATGTACCCCGGCTGCGGAATATCTCCGGATCAATCGGAACGCCAACACCGCCTTGCACGACTGGCATCGCGTTCAGCTTCACGGTCTTTGCATTGCGCGCGGCACGCGGCTTGGTAGGAACCATATTTGATGTCGTTTCGTTCGCGCTGCCGGCGTTAACGCGAACTTTCGGTTGGGGCGGAAGATTGTAACCAATCAACTTCACTTCACTTTCGACGTTTGCCGGTACACTCAACGGAAAACAGCCAACGACCATTGGGAACGCACCCATCGATAGCCGGTAAAAATTCTCTTTTCCGCCGGCGGCCATTTCGTCGCCGATGCGCACGCGGTAGCGGCCGGTGGTCGGAATCTTGAACGCGAGCAACGGATCACCGCCGTCGAAACCGTTGTTGTGGTCCAGCACCGCGCCTTTGGCATTGAGCAACGTCAGCGCGGCATTGGCTTTCGAGCCAATACTCTTTGCGTTAAGATCGAAGACTACCGTCTGCCCGCCCTTGGTTTCGAAATCGATTTCGTCGGTGTCGCCCATCGGGTCGAGCGTTCCCCAGAAGGTCACGGGCAATTTCAAAACGCTTTGATTGGTCTTGCTGGCAGCGCTTTCGTAGGCCTGTGGCAGATCATCGACATATAATTTGAGCTTGCCGCTTTCACCGGCAGCGTTGGCGACGGAGAATTCGTAGCCGCCACGCGTTAGATTGGTCTTGGCGGTGACTTGCATCCAGGCTTCGTTCTCAGTTGCCGGACTGTCACTCAAAATCACCGCCGTCAATTTCGAGTTTTGAAATTTCACCTCAGTCAACCCGGCGAGGTTCGCGCCGATCAATTTGATCTTGGCGTTGACTCCGCGCTGAATGCCGCGCGGTTCAGCTTGCTTGAGTTCCGGCTTGGGCGGCGGCATCGCCTTCCCGGTTGCAGCGTCATAAAACCCCAACGAACCGTCGAGCCGGCCGGCGATGATCATTTTTTTGTCGGCGGCGAAAGCCAGCGCAGGCGACCAGTCGGGTTGTTTCTCCAGCACCAGTTGTTCTTTGATCTCAGCACCGTCCCACAATTTGATCGTGCGATCCTCGGCGCTTGACAGCAGCGTCTTGCCGTCGGGCGAAAAGATGAGATTCAAGATGGCGCCTTCGTGCGCGAACTTGGAATCGAGGATCGGGTTGGTGGTTTCCGCTGCTGTCTCGGTGATTTGCCAGATGCGGATGCGACTATCGACACCACCTGCGATGAGCCGTTTGCCGTCCGGACTGAAGGCGACGGCGTAAAGTTCCTTGAGCGATTGTGAAAGCGTGTCGCGGCGTTCGCCGGTGGCCACGTCCCACAGTTTCACGGTGCGGTCGGCACTGGCGCTGGCGAGAATCTTGCCATCCGGCCGGAACGCCAGATCAAACACGCAGCCATTGTGGCCAGAAAGGGTTTTGATTTCCTCGCCAGTTTCAACTTTCCACAGTTTGATCTTTTGATCGTAACTGCCGGTCGCGAGAATTTTTCCATCAGGAGACAACGCGATGGAGTAGAGGGCGTCTTTGTGGCCTTCCAACGTGCGAACCAACGTGCCATCGGACACCTTCCACTGGCGCACCTCCCCGAACAATCCCGGCTCTCCGGCCGCGGCAAACAATTGAGCGCCGTCGGCAGAAAACACGACGGCGTTCACGTTGCCACGATGTCCAGTGAGTGTCCGGACCACGTTTTGGTTGTCTGCGGAACGCAACTCGACTTCGCCGTAGCGCGCCACAGCAATGAGTTTCGGCTCGGGCGCGTAGGCGAGGGCGTTGATCGACATGCGCGGTTTCACTTTTGGAGTGATCTTCGGCACCACCAGTTGTCGCGCGATGGCTTTGCCTTCGGGCGGGGCGTGGGCGCCGGCGTCGATCCAAGCTTTGATCGCAGCGATTTCATCCGGTTCGAGTTTTTTGCGTTTACCGGGCGGCATGATTTTCTTTTTCCCTTCGCGCTCGACCTTGCCTTCGATCATTTTCACCAGGAGACTCTCGGCGCTTTTGCCCGGCACGATTACGGCGCCGGTTTCGCCCCCTCTTGTCAGCGTTTCAAAACTTTCAAGCACCAGCTTTGCTTCCGGGTCCTGCGCCGCGTGGCAATCGAGGCAATGTTTGAAGAAAATCGCGTCCACAGCAGCGTAGTCGTTGGCTGGCTTTGCGTCGGCGCCGCGCGCGTTGAGGGAAACCAACGCGCCGACAAGTATCGCAATGAAGAATTGCACGAACATGATTGGGTGCTTACTTAGCACAAAGCCGAAACCCAACAAAGACCAAAAAGTTCCCCACCTGCGATTGAACTTCTGTTAACATGTGCGCATGGCGCGGCAGTTCACCATTGGCATTGTGAGCGATATTCATTACGCCGGCGCGGCGGAGAAAGCGCGCGGCAACGATTTCGAGTTCCTTGGTGTCACCAACCCTTTGCAGCGATTGGTAGCCCGCGCCTATCGCCACTTCATCTGGTTGCGCTATCCGATGGGTCACAATCATCTGCTGGACGAGTTCCTGAAACGGATGGATTCACCCGATTACGTCATTGCCAATGGCGATTACTCATGCAACTCCGCGTTTGTGGGCGTGAGCGATGACGCCGCCTGCCTGAGCGCGCGGGAATGCCTGGAAAAACTACGCAACAAATTCGGCGAGAACTTTCAGGCGAGCTTCGGCGACCACGAACTCGGCAAACTGAGTTTCATGGGCGGACAGGGTGGGATGCGACTGGCGAGCTGGCATCGGGCGCAAAAGGAGTTGGGGCTGCAACCGTTTTGGCGAGTCGAACTCGGCAATTACGTTTTGATGGGCGTGGCGTCGTCGCTCGTGGCGCTGCCCGTTTATGAACCGGACACGCTGGCGATGGAACTGGCCGAGTGGAAGGAACTGCGCGCGCAGCACCTGGAGGAAATTCGTCGTGCCTTTGCCCATCTGAAACCCGATCAACGCGTGTTGCTGTTCTGTCACGACCCGACCGCACTTCCGTTTCTTTGGCAGGACGAAAGTGTGCGCAGCAAACTTCCGCAAGTCGAACAAACAATCATCGGCCACCTGCACACGAATCTGATTTTCTGGAAGAGCCGGTTGCTGGCCGGGATGCCGATGATTCCATTCCTCGGCCACACGACGAGACGGCTGACCGCGGCGTTGCACGAAGCACGCCACTGGCGACCATTCAACGTGCGACTCTGTCCCTCGCTGGCGGGAATTGAACTCCTGAAGGACGGCGGCTATTACACCGCCGGACTGGATGCCGACGCGCAACAGCCGGCGCGCTTTCATTTTCATCGTCTTGCGCGTTAAAGAGCACCAAGGCAAATTTGCAACCACACCGCCGATCCGTTCGGGCAAACCCTTTCCTCAAGAGCAGGTTATCCGCCGAGCAGCAACGACGGTTTGACTTTATCATCGCCGAGGCCAAATCGCGGAAAGGCTTTGAGCGAGAAGGTCAGGGCGACGGTGAAATCGTCCGGGCCGGTGCGGCTGTTCCGGAGGCGAAAAGTCAGGGCCGCCGTCCAACTGCGCAGGTCGCGGTAGAGCGTGTACATCTGTTCCTCCATGACGCCGTCGCGTAATTCGTAATAGTGTGTCATGCGCGCGCCCCAGTTTTCGTTCATGCGATAGTAAAGGCTGCTAGTGAGGAGACTGTTGCCGAAACCGAGTTCAGGGCCGTCCCGCAGATAGCGATGACCGACGGTCCAGCTCCAGACGTTGTTGGGTTGCAGGGTGAGCGTATGGTCGGCGATCCGCAACACTTCGCGGCTGATGTCATAGCGGGTCTGCGAATTGAACGTGATCCAGGAACGCGGTTTTAGATCGAGGTCGGAATAAGCATCCGCAAAGGTGCCCTGGCCGGCGCGCGGATTCAGCCGCCAGTCGGTATAGACGGCCCAGTTGACGAGGTTGTCGATTCCCTCGGCGCGTTTCGTTTGCAGTTTATTTCGCAGACCGAAGCGCAAGACGTTCTGGCTGTCGATGGAATCAATCGCGTTGTAGTCCGGGAATTCTATCGGCAAGAGGCGAAGGCTGGGCGATTCGTAATCGAACTGCGGCAGTTCCAGCGGACGGCGGTTGGGTGCTGGAACATAGACGTAGTTCACAGACGGCTCGATGATGTGGCGCAGGCCGTCGGCATCCCAGAATTTGCTGCGCACGCCGCGCCAGAGTCGCGAGGCCTTGAAGGAAACTTCCGCGCCGGTGTTGAAGACGCCGCGATATTCTTCCTTGGTGACGCCGCCGGTGTCATCTGCCTCGCCGTAGTAAGTGAACCGTCCGCCGACGCGCGGCGTGAAGTTCAGCCAGCTAAAAAAAGTGTAGGGCAGGAGGATTTGGTGGAACGAGTCGGCGCGCGCCGCGGCAAAATCCGCCATGAGGATGTTGGTGTCGGCAAACTTACGGCGGAAGTAACCGACCGAACTCTCGCTCTCGTAGTAAAAAGGCGATTCACCAAGTTGCTGGCGAAAGGCGGTGAGTTTCACATCGGGGAGGCGTTCGACGGTTTCCTGGAAATCATTGAGGCGCGGTTGAGCCAGGACGTTCAGGCTGAAGTTGGGCCAGAGCTGATTGACTTCCACAAACGTCTTGGGCTGGACGTTGAGCCGGTAGTCGCTTTCAAAGAAATCCCGATCGACCCGTTCATCGCTCTGATAGTTGACAACGGCTTTGACGGTCAAGTTGGTGCGCAGAGTTGTTTGGTAGGAAAAAGCCGCACGCTGGCGGTCTTTATCGATGGGCAGACCGGCGGAATCAAGACCGGGCTGCCTGTCGTGGGTGTAATAATACTTGGCGGTGCCATCGCCGAAGGCTCCCAGGTGGAAATTGACATCCGGTCCATAACCAAAGCCGCGTTGCTGGCGGTAGTCCGCGTGCAGTTCGCCATCAAGTTGGTCGTTCAGAAACCAAGTGTACGTGCCCAGCACGAATGGTCCGAAGCGGCTGCGGTAGCCGGGCGTGATAAGGAACTGGTTGGCTTTGCGTCCCAACGGGCGTTTGTAGTACGGAAAATAAAAGACCGGCACGTTCCCAACGTAAAGAAAGGCATGGTGCGCCTCAAAGTATTTGCCGGGGACAATTTTTATTTTTTTGGCGTGGATGCTTTGGGCCGGTTGGGCGATGTCATCCGTCGTGATGAAGGCGTCCGTGGCGGTGTAGGTCTGATTGGTTTGATTTCCTTCAAGACGTTCGCCCGCGGCAAAGAGCGGCGCCCGACCGGTGCGGAATGCTTCCGCTGACATATCGCGGGTCTTGAAGTTGTAGTGAATATTGTCACCGACCCAGGTTTGATCGTCGCGCTGGATGCGGACGTGGCCCTCGGCGAAGACTTCGGTCGTCTCCTGATTCAAAGTGGCTTTGTCGGCGGTGAGGACTGCGTTGTCATATTTTAAAACAACGTCCGGGCCGGCGGTGACCAGGCCGGTCTTCAGATCGATACTGGACTCGAACTGAGGATTCAAGGATTCGACCTCCAACGCCGGTTCTTCTGGGGACTGTTGCGCGACAGCAATCGTCATCGATACGAAGGGCAGAACAAGAATCGCGCGCAAATTTCTCATCAGGTGGGCAGAGCTAAACAGAGGGCGTTCGAGCTGCCAAGTGGGATTTGCTTTGATATGGGGTTGAGTTCGGTTCGAGTCAGCACCGGCTTGAGTTGTCGGAAGCCTCAACTTTCTCCAGCGGAATTCGCCCTTGGCATACGAACCGCTTGTCTTGGTTCGTGATGAAGAATATGGCAACTAAAGTACAACTGATGAAGATTTTGAAAGAAACGTGTCCCTTGCCGCGCGACTCAGTCCGCCGCGCCCCGGCCACCGCGGCGGCGCTCTACATGTTGCAGTTGCGTTCCCATGTCCTCGAGACCACTTCACCCAAATTCAGATTGACTGTCTCCGTCGAGCCGGCCAACGGCACGGAATTCCATCCGCAGCCCGTGAAGATCATCCATCGCTGAAAGCCTTGGTTGATGAATCAGAGTTGTGTCTTCTCCGCCCGCCTTTCACTTCGCGAGCAAACTGACGACTTTTAAGGCCGCGCGTGACTGAAATGAGTCACCCACTGGCCAGAATCGAGTCACTGCCTTGTCCCAATCGGACCGAGGTCAGAATCACGGAGAACGGAATTCCACCGTGTAGCCCAGTTGTTTGAACAGATTCTTCAGCTGCGCCTGCGCCCGTTCATCCGCGTCCTTCAAAATACCTCCGCTACGCGCGGCGCGGCGGATGTCATCCACGGCATTCTGGCGGGCGGTTTGTTCCAGGTCTTTGTCGAAACTCCGCAAGAACCCGGTCGTGCGTTCGACAATCTTGGTTTGTTTGTCATCCAGATAGACGTCAGTGATTTGCGACGGCGGAAGCGTGAGGACGACTTTCTTCTCCATCACTTGCAAGTCGGCGGGCTTGAGCTCGCTCAAATCCACGCCGGCCTTGACGATGCCATGCGCCACCAAGAGAACCCGGCTTTCACCCGCGAACGCCTGACCCAGCAGATTTTTGGGCGGGTCCTCCAGCACGACGATTTTTTCCATGACATACTTGACGGTGACCAGTTGTGAAAGCGTCTGCACCTGCTTGAGCAGAGTGGCCGTGTTGTAAACTTTGGGAGCCGAACCAAATCCGGCCAGGCGCGGCAAGACACTTGCCAGCCAGAGACCAAAAATGATCGCCACGAGAATTGCGGCGATGACCAGCAGCCTTTTGAACATGAATCGACTGTAACTTTTTCCGCGCGCTTGCAAAGTCCGAAAACTTTGAACTTTGAACTTAGAACTTTGAACTTAGAATGTCGCCATGAACTTGCATGCTGTGGGACAATTCCCCGCCTACCGTCCGCGGCGGCTGCGTCAATCGCCCGTCCTGCGCCGGCTCGTGAGCGAGACGCAATTGAGCGTCGCGCAACTGGTGTTGCCGATGTTCGTCCGCAGCGGACGCAAAGTGCGCCGCCCCGTCGCCGCAATGCCCGGCGTGTTTCAACTGTCACCTGATGAATTGGTGCGCGAGGCGACGCGGGCGCAGGAGATGGGCGTGCCGGCGGTCTTGTTGTTCGGCATTCCGGACCGCAAGGACGCCAAAGCTTCGGGTGCCTATGCGGCGAATGGCATCGTGCAACAAGCCGTGCGTCGTTTGAAACATGAGCTGCCGGACCTGCTCGTCATTACTGATGTCTGCCTCTGTGAGTACATGGAGCACGGGCATTGCGGCATCGTTCAGCGCGACAAAACTGGCGGGCGGATTCTGAACGATCCCTCGCTGAAGCTGCTCGCCCGCGCGGCGTTGAGCCACGCGGAAGCCGGCGCGGACATGGTGGCGCCGAGCGACATGATGGATGGCCGGGTGCGCGTCATCCGGGAACAACTGGACAAAACCGGTTTTCCCGAAACTCCCATCATGTCCTATGCGGCCAAGTTTGCGTCCGCTTTTTACGGACCGTTTCGCGAAGCGGCAGAGTCGGCGCCGAAATTTGGTGACCGACGCAGTTATCAGATGGACCCGGCCAACGCCGCGGAGGCGCTGCGCGAGGTTGCGTTGGACATTCAGGAAGGGGCGGACATCGTCATGGTCAAACCCGCGCTCGCGTACCTGGATATATTGCACCGTGTGAAAGCAGAATTTGGCTATCCCACGGCAGCGTATGCGGTGAGCGGTGAATATTCGATGATTAAAGCGGCGGCGTCCAAAGGCTGGATTGATGAGCGAACGGTCACTCTGGAAAGTCTGCTGGCCATGCGCCGTGCGGGTGCGGACATTTTGATCACCTACGCCGCTTTAGATGTTGCCCGTTGGCTCAAGGAAAAATAAACGGCGGCGTGAAACCAGCCGGCGAATAATGCGCCAGTTTATTTGGCCTGCTGCAGAGCGATGAAGAGCAGGACCGCAATGATCACCGCGACAATAATTCCGAAAACAATGAAGTACTTGTTGGCTTTGTCGGTCTTCTTTGAAAAGGCCTTGCTAGTCGTATCGAAGCCGCTGGTGCGCGGACCTTGCTCCAGGTCGTTGAGCTTTACCCCTTGCGGAATCACCATGGTTTGATCGACCGTTTTTTTGGCAGTCGAGCCCGGTGTGTCGGATTCCAAGCGCACCTCAATCTGGCCGAGCCGGAGGATCTGGCCCGGCTTCAGCACTCCTTCGGTGATCTTCTGGCCGTTGATGAAAGTCCCGTTCGTGGAGCCGAGATCTTTGACGACCACTTCATTGCCGCGCAACAACACTTCACAATGATGGCTGGAAATGGAGGGTTCGGTGATGGGAAACGTGTTGTCATCCACCCGGCCGATGGTGGTTTTATCCACCTTCAGCTCGTACGAACGTCCCGCAAATCCTTCACTGAGCACGACGAGTTTGGCCATAGATTGGTTACGTGCGGACGATTATCGCCACAGACGGATTCAAGTCAAACGGATTTCTGAAAAGTTGTGGGACTGTCCGGCTCAACTTTTTTCAATCAACGCGCGAAATTCAGCGAACAACGGCGTCGAATCATGCGGCCCCGGTGAAGCCTCCGGGTGATATTGCACGCAAAAAACCGGTTTCGTTTTGTGCCGCATCCCTTCCACGGTCTGGTCGTTCAGGTTGATGCGGTTCACAACGACATCTGACGGCAACGACGAAGCCTCCACGGCAAACCCGTGATTTTGCGAGGTGATTTCCACTTTGCCGGTTTCCAGATCTTTCACCGGCTGGTTGCCGCCGCGATGGCCGAACTTGAGTTTGAAGGTTTTACCACCCAAGGCCTGACCGAGAATCTGGTGACCCAGACAAATGCCAAAGATCGGAATCCCGCTCTTGACCAGATCGCTGGTGGCTTGTACGGCGTAACCGAGCGCCGCCGGATCGCCTGGCCCGTTCGAGAGAAAAATTCCCGCCGGCTTGAAATTCAGCGCCGCAGCGGCGGGTGTGGTGGCAGGAACAACCTGGACTTTGAAGCCGTGTTGGCGCAACCGGCGCAGAATGTTGTACTTCATGCCGAAATCGTAAGCCACAATCGGGATGTCTGCCGGCGGCAGCGGATCGCGCACGGTGCGGGCGTCGGCTGTCACGTTTCCGTGAACGAGATTGAAACTGGCGCTCTGTTCATCTTTCTCGTCCCACAAGAACGGTTTGGAATGCGTGACGTCCTTCACGTAGTCCACGCCCACCAATCCTGGCCAGCTCTTTGCCCGCGACAAAGCCTGGGCGTCAGACATTTCCTCGGTCGAAATGAAACCGTTCAATGCTCCGCGCACCCGGAGTTTTTTGGTGAGCGCGCGGGTGTCGATTCCTTGAATTCCCGGAATCTCGTTTTGTTCCAGGTAGTCGCCCAACGTGGCATCTGCGCGCCAGTTGCTCATCACGGGCGAGAGTTCGCGAATGACAAATCCCGCCACGTGCGGCCGCCACGATTCCACATCCTGCTGGTTGACGCCATAATTCCCGATGAGCGGATAGGTCATCGTTACAATTTGGCCTTTGTAAGATGGGTCGGTCAGAATCTCCTGATAGCCGGTCATGGAAGTGTTGAAACAAACCTCGCCGCAGGTCGAAGCGCGCGCGCCAAAACCTGCTCCGTGAAACACCGTGCCGTCTTCCAACGCCAGAATTGCTTTCATGTCATCAACGACAAACTGCGGCGTGATGCTAAAGTGGAAGCGACTGCGGTCAAGTTTTAACCATGAAAAAGCGCGGCTGGATTCAGCCGCGCGATTCTCAACCCGGAAAAATCGGATGATTACTTTTTCTTCAACTTTTCCAATTTCAGGACGTAATCTTTTGCGGCCGTCCCGCCGTAACCCGTTTCCTTGCTCAACGTGTTCCCGTCAGCGTCCAGCACGATGATGGTGGGATAACCTTCGATGGCGTACTTCTCCGACAATGCCTGGTTGGCCTTTTTCAACGCGGCGCTTTGCGGTTTGCTCCGCGGAAAATCCACTTCGACCAACACCAGGTTTGCCTTGGCAAATTGGATGAACTCCGGCGACGAAAGCACATTTTTGTGCAACGCCTTGCACGGCGGACACCAATCCGAGCCGGTAAAATCCATCAGCACCAGTTTCTTTTCAGCCTTGGCTTTGGCTTGCGCCTTGGGGAGATCGGTCAACCACTCGCCTTCGGCGGCGATTGCAAGTGGCAAGGTCGCCCAACATAGAAGCGAGCAAATCGTGATCAGTTTTTTCATAATTGTGTTCCGTTTGGTTATGACTGTTTCTTTTTGAACCCCTCCAGCTTGGCAATAAAAGCCTTGGGGCCGCCTTCCGAGTAGCCGACCTGCTTGCCGATCTGGTTACCGGCGCTGTTTAAGACCACAAAGGTTGGAAAACCATCGACTTTGTATTTTACTTGGAGCGCTTTGTTGGCTCTCTTCAACTGGGCGGGTTGTTGCTTCTTTCGGGGAAAGTCCAGTTCTACCAACACCAGATTCTTGGCGGCGTATTCGGCAAACTCCGGCGTCGCTAATACTTCCTTGTTGAATTTGATGCACCAGCCGCACCAGTCCGACCCGGTGAAATCCATCAGCACCAGCTTGTTTTCCGCCTTGGCTTTGGCTTGCGCTTGGGGAAGGTCGGTCAACCACTCGGCTTCCGCAGCGAAAGATTGCAGAGCGGCCCACGCCGTAAGCAAACAGATGACAATCGTTTTCATAACACTTCAAAAATGCGTTCAGTCAATATCAGCAGTTAGACTCCCGCCGGCTCGTTTTGTTCATGCCAGACCATTTCTCCACTGACAATGGTCGCAACGGCTTTCCCTTTCAACGGCCAGCCGTGGAACGGATTGTTGCGTGATTTGCTGGCGGTGGACCCGGCTTCAAAAATCCAGTCCGCCTCAGGATCAAAGATCGTCACATCCGCATCGGCACCCACGGTCAACGTGCCTTTCCGCAGGCGCAGCAATCTGGCCGGCGCGACGGTGAATTTGGCGATCACATCGCTGAGACCCAGCAACTTCGTGTGATAAAGCTGCATCAGGGAGAGCGGCAGTTCCGTTTCCAAACCCGTGATGCCGAACGGAGCATAGTCGAACTCCACTTCCTTTTCGTAATCGCAATGCGGAGCGTGATCGCTGCAAAGGATCTCAATCGTGCCATCGGCCAGACCTTCGAGAATCCCCTCGCGGTCGCGCGCCGACCGCAACGGCGGGTTCATTTTGAAATTTGTGTCGTAAGCGGGCCACGAAGGAAGGTTGAGAGTTGAAAGCTGAGAGTTGAGAGTTGTGGACAATCGCCTCCCGTCGCTTTCCCAGAATTTTTCGCTGCCAGCTATCGCCACATCGGTCAGCGTGAAGTGATGGGGGCAGGCTTCACCGGAAATCGGCACCCCGCGCTTCTTGGCCTCACGCAGCAACCGCACGCTGCCCGCCGCGCTGAGATGCTGGCAATGGACGTGCGCGCCGGTCAATTCCGCCAACAGAATATTTCGCGCCACGATCATCTCCTCGCCCGCGGCCGGCCAGCCACGCAAGCCGAGCGCCGTGCTCCAGTAGCCTTCGTGCATCACGCCGTCGGTCACTAGCGAATAATCCTGGCAATGATCCATGACCGGCAGGTCGAACATTTTGGCGTATTCGAGCGCGCGCCTCATCAAATCGTTGTTCTGCACACAGTGCCCGTCATCCGTGATCGCCACCACCCCGGCGTTTTTCAATGAGCCAATCGGCGACAGTTCCTCCCCGGCGATGTTTTTGGTGATCGCACCCGTCACAAAGACATTCACGACACCTTCACGTTGGGATTTTTCGTGAATGAGCGCGACGGTGCCGGAGTTGTCGATCGGCGGCGAGGTGTTTGGCATGCAGACGATGGACGTGAATCCGCCGCGCGCCGCTGCCGCGGTGCCCGTGGCGATGGTTTCCTTGGCCGACTGTCCCGGTTCGCGCAGGTGAACATGCAGATCAATCAACCCCGGACAAACCACGAGTCCCTGGACGTCTCTCCTTTCGATGTTGGCCGGCGCTTTCTTTCCCGCCTCCGTGCCGACGGCCGCGATCTTTCCCTCCAATATCAGCACGTCCGCCACGGCATCAAAACGATTGGCCGGATCGATGACGCGTCCGCCGGTGAGCAGCAAGGAATTCATGCGGCGGGAAACATAACGGACGCGAATTGACAAGGCAAGCGCGGGCGTTAGTATCCGGAGCATTGCGGGCGTAGTTCAATGGTAGAACGGAAGCCTTCCAAGCTTCACACGAGGGTTCGATTCCCTTCGCCCGCTCCAGTCCCGCACTTCCATTGAACCCCACCGCGCAATGGTACGAAACATGGCACAAAACAGGATTAATCGCGGAAAAAAAGCCACCAAACGATCAGCAACATCGGCAGCATGTAAGGCAAGGTGTATTTGAAAATGAAACCGAGGAAGGTGGGCGTGTGGATTTTGTTGTGGTCGGCGATGGCTTTGACCATGAAGTTCGGGCCATTGCCGATGTAGGTGTTTGCGCCAAAAAACACCGCCGCGACGCTCACCGCCACAACGTCGATTGTCTGTGTCGCCAATAGATGAGGCACATCGGCGTCATTAACCGCACCCATCAGCGCACTGAAGAAACTCAGATACGTGGGTGCGTTGTCCAGCACGCTGGAAAGTGAACCACAACTCCAATAGAAGAACGCAGGTGACGGGTCGGCCAGCAGGCTCGCGTTGGCTTCCAACCAGTCCAGTGCCGGCATCATCGTCGCAAAAATTCCCACAAAGAGGATGGCTACTTCCTGAATGGGATGAAAATTGAAATCGTTGGCTTCATGCACCGACTTGCGCGTCGTAAAGTATGACCCGAGCGAGGCAGCGACCATCAGGAGTTCGCGCAGAAAGGGAGGCTGATTGATGAAGACCGCGAGAAGAATGACCGCCAGAAAAAACAGATTCGGCATGCCTTCGAACTTCCAGGTTTCATGGGCAGTTTCACGTTCGCGAACCGGCTTGGGCGCGCGGAGATAATTCACATGGTCCACGGCGAAAAACATCAGCAATAAAATGGCGACGCCCACCGCCCACATCGGCCAGCAGTGTTCCGCCACCCACCAGAACGGGATTCCTTTCAAATAGCCGAGAAACAATGGCGGATCACCGATGGGCGTGAGACAGCCGCCGACGTTTGAGACGATGAAAATGAAAAAGACGACGTGATGCGCGGTGACGCGGTATTTGTTCATGCGCAGCCAGGGACGGATCAGCAGCATCGAGGCGCCTGTGGTACCGAGGAGATTGGCGATGACTGCGCCGACGAAGAGAAACACGACGTTGACGAACGGCGTGGCCTCACCCTTGACGGTGATGTGAATGCCGCCGGAGACGACGTAGAGCGAACCGATCAACGCAATGAAGCTGACGTATTCGTGCGCGGTGTGTAGCACGCGTTGATGGGCGTGCAACCCGAAGAGGTAATAGCAAAGCGTGATCGCGCCCAACGCATAGGCGACTTTGGGAAAATGTTTGTGCCACCATTTTGGAATTGCCACCGGCGCGACTGCAATCGTGGCCAGCAACAGGCCGAACGGCAAAATCATCCAGGGGTTGGGCGTCGCGGCTGCCGATTCCATGCGGCGAAGCTACGTTGCCGCTTAAAATGCGGTCAAACAGAATCGGCCAGCCCGGGGTCCGAATCGGGTGCGGTGGGCGAGCAAGGCGCTTCATCGCTGCAATTCAGTTGCGCGTCCATCAGGCTGCCTCGGCCAGCAAGACCCGGCTGCGTTGCCGCACCCGGACTTGTTTGGCCGCCTGCTGCCGTGCAGTCCCGGCTTTTTCCTCGAACAGCTCGGGGAACAACAGCAGCGGGAAGGGAGTCAACCACGCCAGCGCCGCGGCCTCGTTGGCCGCGCGGCGCAACAGCGCGTTGAGTTCCGGTTCCGGCGTCTCGTTCAAGAGCCGCAGGAGCAGCGTGTCCTTGAGCCGGTCGAGCGCGGTTTCCACCGTGCCGCGGAACGGCGCCGCCGGCACCGGTATCACCTCAAACCGGGTCTCCGGCGCAAACTGCGCCGTCACCTTTCGATACTTTGCATTCATTTTGCCTTTCTATTGGGGCCGCCAACGGAGGCGGCCGGGGGTTAAACAAAAAACCCGCGATTGACTGGCAATCGCGGGTCTCTTGAAATTCTATTTGCGTTATCGGTTAGAACTTTCCTCCCACGTTGCCAATGGACCGGGTGAAGCGGTGACAGATGGACATCCATCCATCGACGCGCCGGGCGCACAGGCTGTTCTTAACATTTAACGTGGTTTTCATTCCAACGGCGCATAGCAGACACCATTGCTGGACAGTTGTCAAAAAGATTTCGCCGGCACATATATGCTTCGGGGAGGGGCGGCCGGAACTCCATATCTGAACTTGTCGCCGAAATAGCAAGTGCTAGAATGAAACAGCAATGTCGAACGAAGGACCAAAACCCGAAGCGCAGAAGCCGCTCCGCATGGTGACTTGCGGTAGTTGCGGGGCCAAAGTCTTTATTCCGGGCGACCTGGCGCCGCTGGCCACCGCGCCGTGCCCCAAATGCAAGCATCCGGTCATGATGCCGATGATGCTCCGGCAATTTGAACTGCGCGCTTTCATTGCTTCCGGCGGAATGGCCACCGTCTATCGGGCGTTTGACACCACCTTGGAGCGGGAGGTGGCGGTCAAGCTGATGAAGCATGAGTTGCTCAACGATACGAAGGCCTTGGAGAGTTTTTACCGGGAAGCGCGGGCGTGTGCCTCGCTGAATCACACGAACATCATCCACATCTACACCTTTAACGAATTGGACGGGCTGCGGTATCTGGTGATGGAACTGGCCGACCGGGGCAGTCTCGACAGCCGCATTACCCGGCAGCAGCGATTACCGGAACTGGACGTTTTGGACATTGGAATCAAAGTGGCGTCGGCCCTCGACACAGCGCTCAAACACAACCTGCTGCATCTAGACATCAAGCCGGGCAACATTTTGTTTGATGCGGCTGGCGAACCCAAGTTGATCGATTTCGGTCTGGCCCGCAAGGTGGAGGCGGATGTCACTCAAGAACAAGCCGCTTGGGGAACGCCGTATTACGTGGCACCGGAAAAAATCAAGCGCGAGCCGGAAACTTTTTTGTCGGACATGTACAGCCTGGGCGGGACGCTTTACCATGCGCTGACGGGCCATGTGCCATTTGAAGCTCCGACGGTGGATGAAGTCGTCGCCGCGCACGTTCACACACCCCTGACCCCGCCGAACCACGTCGTCCCGGAAATTACCAGACCAACAAGTGATGCGTTGCAGCGTGCGCTGGCCAAGAATCCAGCGGATCGATTCCCTAGCTATTTTGAATTTCGATTGGCGCTGGAAGACGCTCGCGGCAACTTGCTGAGGCAACACTATAATCAGCCCCCGCCACCACCCAGCGGCAGCAGCGGCAAGAGTTGGTGGCGGCGTTGATGCCCGGCAGGAAAAAGGCAGGCCGCGTTGGCCTGCCTGAATTGATCAGTCAAAAAGAGATTCAGTTATTTTGAGGGCGCTTCCTTCTTCTTTCTGGGACCGGCTTCTCCTTCGGGTTTGGCTCCGAGACGCACAGAGATGGCGGCCATTTTTCCGTCATCCGTCTTGCGAAACGCGCCGCCCACGGCGTCGCCCACCACGGCATCCTCCAACGTGGCCGGCTTGCCGGCTTTGATGATCTTGGTTTCCGAAGTGATCTGGAAAGTGCGCTCGCCCACCTTGATCGTCTTGGCCGTTTTATCGACCGCCGTCAGTTTGCCGGTGAATGGGATGACGCCTTGCCGCTTCTCACTTTTCGACGGTTCTTTCTTTTCGCCCGCGGGTTTGTTTTGCGCCTGGACGGATGCTGGTGCGCCCGCGATCACGCCAGCCAGCCAGCCGACAAGTGCTAATTTTGCAATGGTTTTGATCATAACAAGTTTTTGGTTTTATGGTTTAACGAAACAATTCATTGCTACCAGATCAGCGTCGTTGAGCAAGTTCTATTTGGCGTCGCGCCTGGCCGCCAGAATGCAGTTCGGCTTGGCAAAAGTGGCGCATTGCTGGAGACTCGCCCGCGGCGACGCCGGAAAAACACCTTTCGACTCGGACCGTGGCTACGCTTTTGAAAACTCCAACTGATGCAAACTGCTTGAGGCCAACTTCCCACCCGGCGCGAACCACGTTGTCGCGGTTGCGATTGCGCATCACCTCGACGGCGGAATCGATCGTCCGCTCCGGCCACCCTTGGCTGTTTGCCGACAGCATTCGAGAACAGACCCGCACCGGGTCGCCCGGCGAACTCGCGGTGATCTATGATCGGCAAGATCGTTTCCTGGCGGTGGGACTTTTCGATCCCGAGTCGCCGATTCGCGTTCGGATTTTGCACACGGGCAAACCAGTGACGATTGACGACGACTGGTGGACGGCCCGGCTGGACGATGCGATCAAGCGCCGATGCGGTTTGTTTGATGAGCGCACCACCGGCCATCGCTGGATCAACGGCGAGAGCGATGGCTGGCCGGGTTTGGTGCTGGACCGCTACGACACCACCCTCGTTTTGAAACTTTATACCGCCGCCTGGCTGCCGCGGCTGGAAGAGGTCGTCGGCTTGATCAACCAACGGCTGCCCAATGAACGAAGCGTGCTTCGGCTGAGTCGTAACGTTTCGGTGACCGCAGTAAATCAATTCAAGCTATCCGACGGTCAAATCCTTTCTGGCTCTCCACTGATGACACCAGTTTGTTTCCTCGAAAACGGTTTGCGTTTTGAAGCCGATGTTTTGCGCGGGCAAAAGACCGGCTTCTTTCTCGATCAACGGGAGAACCGCCGACAAATTGAGGCGCTGGCAAGTGGCCGTCGAGTGTTAAACGCCTTCAGTTTCTCCGGCGGTTTCTCTCTCTACGCCGCCCGCGGCGGAGCACGCTCCGTGATAGACCTCGACATCAGCCCCCACGCTTTGGCCAGTGCCAAACGCAATTTTCGTTTGAACCTGACGGATCAGGTCGTGGCCGCGTGTCGTCACGAAACTGTGCAGGCGGACGCGTTTGAATGGTTGCAGGTTAGCCGCGCACAATTTGATCTGGTAGTTCTGGATCCGCCGTCATTTGCCAAGAGCGAATCGGAACGGACGGCCGCGCTCAACGCGTATCGCAGGCTGACGAAGCTCGGCATCGAACATTTGACCGACAAGGGCATCCTGTTGGCCGCCTCCTGTTCCGCCCACGTGACGGCGGAGGAGTTTTTTGAAGTCGTGCGAGAATCGGCAGCGAAGTCGGGACGCAAGTTTGTTGAATTGCAAACGATGGGTCACCCGCCGGACCATCCTGCCACCTTCAAAGAGGCCGAGTATCTGAAAGCGATTTATCTGAAATTCGAAAACCTGCGTCGATCACCATCGCCCGCTAGAAGAGCTGGTTTGCAAAAATGCTGATGACGCTCAATGGGCCTTGATCTTCCAGACCTTCGGTAGCCTTGTCGATTTTCTGCAACGACATCTTGGCGTTCTTGTAGAAGCTGGGGTCGTTGACGAGCGGTCCGATGGAACCCTCGCCGCGATTGATCTTCTGCAGGATTTCTTTCAAGTTGGTCATGGTTTCGGTGGTCTCGTTGTAAAGTTTTTCGTCCTTGACGAGTTTGCCGATGGTTCCCTGGCCGGCATTGACATCGTCCACGACTTTGCGCGCCTCGGCAATCGTGGTTTTCAATTCGGCGGCGGTATCCTGCAGATTGGTGACAGTGGCGAGGGCGTTGGTGTAAAGCGCATCTTCAAAAATAAGTTTGCCCACCGTGCCTTCGCCTTTGGCGATCTGGCTGGAAACCGCCTGTATGTTGCTGATTGTGGTAGTGAGGTTGGGGCCGTTTTGCTTGAGGAAATCAGTGAAGGGGCCAAGCAGGTTGTCAATCTTGTCGCCGGTGAAACTCTTGGTGAGGTTTTCCACGCCGACGGCCACGTTATCCAGCTTGGTCATCAACGAACTGAGGTCGGGCTGTTCGGTGGTGTTGATCGGATTATCGGGCAGCATCCGGGGAGAATCGGGTTTGCCAAAGTCGATGGCGACGTAGTTTTGTCCCAGCAGCCCGGTGAATTTGATGGTCGCCACGCTGTCGGTCTTGACCTCGGCCGTGCGGTCCAGTTTCACCGTGACTTTGACCTTGCCCTGCACCAGTTCGATCCGATCGACCTGGCCGACCTGCACGCCAGCCATCTTGACCGGATCACCGACTTTGAGTTCCTGCACGTTGTTGAAAAGCGCATACAGCCGATAGCCGGGTTTTAGGAAATGGGCGCCACCGAGGACTTCCAGAATGACGACCGCGGCAATGACGGCCAAGGCAATAAATATTCCCAGACGGGTTTCCAAGGTATTTTTCATAGGTTTCAGGTTGATTTATTGGACTTAAAGTCGGCGTTCAAAAATCTCTGGATTAGTGGGTTTGGATGACGGCGCACTTCTTCCGGCTTGCCGATGGTCAGGATCTGGCCTTCGTTGATGACCGCGACGCGGTCCGCCACACCGAACGCCAGATCGCGATCATGCGTGACCACCAGAGAAGTGACGTGAATGCGCTCTTTCAGGTTCAAAATTTCCTCGGCGATGGTCACCGCGGTCAACGGGTCCAATTCACTGGTTGGCTCATCGTATAAAATCAATTGCGGCTCGATCACCAGCGCGCGGGCGATGGCGACCCGCTTCTTCATCCCACCGGAAAGGTCGCTGACCGAGCGTTCTTCCAAACCTTTGAGCCCGACCAGTTCCAGTTTATCCGCCACGATGCGGGCGATTTCCTGCGGCGGCTTCAGGCGGTGCTCGGCGAGATAAAGACCGACGTTTTCACCCACGTTCAGGGAATTCAGCAATGCGCCGGATTGAAACACCATCGCCAGGCGATAGCGCTCCATGACTTCCGGCGATTGGATGGATTGGCCTTCGATAAGAATCTCGCCTTCATCGGGAGCTTCCAGGCCGATGATGTGTTTGAGCAGCACGCTTTTCCCGCTGCCGCTGGGGCCCATGATGACGAAAATTTCACCGCGGGCGACCTCAAAGTCCAAGCCCTTGAGCACCGGTTCGCCGCCAAAGCTTTTGCGGAGACTGCGCACCTGGACGCTGACACCATTTTGAGCGGGTAAAGAATTCATCGGGCAAATCCATCAAAGCATCAAACGGGTCAGGAAATAATCCAGGATCAGAATCAACACGATGGCATTGACCACCGCCTTGGTAACGGAACGGCCGATGCCGCGCGGCCCGCCGATGGTTTGCAGCCCTTGGTGGCATGAGACCGTCCCGATCACCAGCGCAAACACAAAACTCTTGAACAAGCCATTCAGCACATCGCTCACCTCAACGATCTCCCGCAGATTGGAAAAGAACGCCTTGAACGTGATCCCGATTTGAACATTGCCCACCGAGACCAATGCGCCGCCCAACCAGCCCACGAGAATCGAAAAGATGACCAACAACGGCAGGGCGCAGGCGATGGCCACAATGCGAGGCAACACCAGATAATGAACCGGGTTGATGTTCATGGTGCGGAGGGCATCGATTTCCTGATAGACCCGCATCGAACCGATTTCCGCTGCCATCGCTGAGCCGATCCGCCCCGCAATCAGCACCGACATCATCACCGGCGCCAGTTCCTTGCACATGGACATGCCCACCAATCCGCCCACGGCACTGGCCAATCCGCGTTCGACCAGCACCGGCCCGGTTTGCAGCGCAATCACGCCGCCGATGAACAGCGACAGGATGCAGGCCATGAGCAGACTCGCATTGCCGATCTCAAAGAACTGGTCGAAGACTTTTTGTCGCTGTCGCCAGGTAAGTGGCAGCGCCTGGACGGTGCGCCAGAACAGAATGACAAGTTCACCAATATTTTGAAACATACGCTGCTTCGTTTAGGCCCGGATTTGAAATTCAGTTTTCCGCCGGGCCAGCCCTCTGCCGTAAACCATCGCTCTTCTCCATGTCTGTGCCTGTGCTCCTCATGGTTGCGATGGGGCGTTGGGCGGATTTTTCTTATTCCCCACTGAAATTTAAAAGAGCCGCCAACGTTTGCCAGCCGTGTCGGATTGATACTGGAAAAGTCCGAACAGGAGCGAGCACTTTTTTGTCTCCGGCGTGGTCTCGCGCCGATAAAGATTCCACAACAGCGACTGGCTGGACGCGCCGGTCTGGGCGTTTTTTTCATGACGCCACACCGACCAGAGTGGTGAGTAATTGCGCTCGATGCTCTTGTTATTGGGCAGGATTGGTTCCAGCAGCGAAAGGATTTGGAGGCGCTGGTTGCCGTTAAAATCCCGGCGGGCGGTGAACAGCGGCCAGAAATCGGTGCGACGCGAGGCGTCCCCGGTTTCCTCGTTTTTCTCGCTGATGTGCGAGAAGAGGAAGAACAGAAGGCGCGTGCGCTCGCGATCGCTCGGCGCGCTGTGCTGGCGATTGTACTTATAAAGCGGCCAGAGCCAGAAATCGCTTTCCAAGGTCTCGCTGTGCGCGTGGCTGAACAACGGCCAAAACCGGGTGGTCGTCTTGCCTTCACCCCGCGCAACGACAATGAACGGCCAGGGCGCTTCCCATTCCCGATACTTTTTTTCGCGTTCATCGATGTAACTGAAAAACGGCCAGAGCAGCGTCGTGGAATCGCGCGGCGGGGAACGAACCACGCTGTAAAGCGGGAGCAATGCCTGTTGCTTTTGCGGCAGCTCGGTGCCGATGCCGCTCTTTTGGTTGGAGAAAATCGGCCAGAGCGCAAAGAACTTTTCATGCCCGCCAATGGTCTCAACATCGCCAAAGCCATTGGTCTTGGTCGTCACGCCCTTGTGTTCGTTTCCCACCAACGGCCAGAACTGCCATCCATGCAAAGCATCGCCGTGACGAACATGAAAGAAAGGGTAGAGAAAGTTGTCCGTCACCACATCCCTTTTCCGGCTCTGGATGTACCCGGGCATGAGAATGAAATAAATTTCGTCGCGGAAAAAACGGTTCTTGATCCGCCCATACAGCGGCAGCAACGCCGTGTAATTGTAGCTGGGATCAGCCGACCGTTGCTGAAAATAAATCGGGAACAATGTGAAGCGATGCCGGGAGACTTCCTGGACATTCTGGCCGCCGGCAAAGCTGAACAGTTGAAAGATCTGAAAACGGTATTCTTCTCCGAACCGATCGTAAGTCAGCAACGGGTAAAGCAGATCGAACTCTTCATAGTCAACGTCCTCGTCCAGCGTGTAAGAAAAGAGTGGCGGGGCCGCCCATTGGCGTTGCGATTCTTGCCGTTCAAAATTGAAAAGCGGCCCCATGACTTCGGTGCGGTGGCCGGGGGAAAGCGTCAACGCGAAATCATCAAAAAGGCATCCGGCATGAAGCGAGTCCGCCGCCTGGCCCTTCAGCGGCAAACCGGCACCCATGCCCAACCAGAAAATGATTAAATATCGGGTGAAATGCATGAAGCTGCTCGCTTTAGTTATCGAGTGCGAGTGGTAGTAACGCACCAGCGTGGGTCAAGCGTCGGCGAGGCGTAAACGCAACCCGCTGGCAAACCGGGGCGGAAAACCAAGGCATGTCGATAACGATATCGGCACACCCGTTAATCCGCGGTGATTGGCGTTTTAACATAGATATTGACATTAATTTGAATTGTTTTAGTTTGGCTTGACTAATTGAGGTTTTTTACCTCGGTTCCTCCTGACCCAGTGTCGATCGTGCATTGTCGCCACTGGGTTTTTTTGTTGGCGACTCGCCGACCACAAACAACTTCAAGACCGCCGGCAGAAACGTCAGCCCCGCAATCATACAGGTCGCCACGCCGGTTGACATGACGTAACCGAGGCTTTGGATGCCTTGATGTTTCGCCAGAATCAAACTGCCAAAGCCCGCAATGGTCGTGAGGCCGGAAACCAGAACCGCTTTGCCGGTACTCTTGGCCAGGATGCCAGGATGTCGTTCTTCGGCAAAACGATTCAGAATATGAATGCCGTTGGTGACCCCAATGCCGATGACCAGTGGCAGCGTCATGATGTTGGCGGGATTAAACGGCACCTTGCACAGAACCATCAACCCAAGCATCCAGATGGAGCCGACCGCCACCGGCAACAACGCCAACACCACGCACGCCAGGCTGCGAAAATGAATGAAGACCAGGATGGCGATGGCCGCCAACGCATACCAGGCGGCAGTTTCATAGCTCTGTTTCAGCAGCGTCGTGTATTCATAAAGCTGCACCGGCGTGCCTGTGATGATCGGCTTGTTCGTTTTATTGGGGTCAAGCGCCTGCCGCAATTCGCGGATGAACTCCTTCTGATTGTCCCGCTGCCACACGTCGTGCTTGGGATAAACTTGCAGCAGATATTTGCCCGTGATGCCGACGAAGCGATTACGAAGCGGGGATGGCAAATCCTCCGGCCGCATCCGCTCGCGGTCATCTTGATTATGGATGGTCGCGAAAGTTTCTTTTACATCTTTGAACAAGGCCTGTTGAACCGCCGCAAGTTTGGCGGCCGCCGCGTCAGGATCGCCAGCCAACATTTCCTTCCGCCAATGGCCGAGCGCTTCCCGTAACCTGACGAGTTGCTGGTACAAGGCCGCGTCTTCCTGCTTCACCTCCTCGGACGCCAGCCCAAGATACCCTTGCAACGACCACAACGTCCGGCTCAACTCCTCAATCCGCACCGGCGCAAGGTCCGCCTCCGCAAAATGAATGTTTTCAATCTCCCGCTTGATTTCGCCGATGACCAACAACTTCCGCGTCTGGTCCTCGGTGAAATACTGACTCATCGACTCGACCCCGGCAACTGCAGGCAACTTTTTGATCTGCTCCTCCAGTGCCTGCGCTTGGGCCGGCGTATCCGCGATCACCGCACCGAACAGGACTGATTTTTTCGTTGAAGAAATCAGCTTTTTCTCGAACACCACCGCCGGCAGTCCCGCCGATTGCATGTTCAGCAGATCGTAATCAAAATACACTTTGCGAAATTGAAACAACGCCAGCCCGCACAGACCCAGCGTAATTGCCAACACCAGCGCGGGCCGGCGCAGCCACAATTGTTCGATCCGGGCGCGTCGGTCCATCTCGTCCGGCGGTTTGTGATCAATGACGTTTTGGCGCCCGCGCAGCAACAAGACCGGCAGCATCGTCATCATCGGCACCAGACAAATCAGCAACCCGCCACCACAGATGATCCCCATTTCCTGAATGCCCCTGAAGTTCGTCAGCGCCATGGCCCCGAACGCTCCGGCCGTGGTGAACGCGCCGGTGAAAATCCCCTGCCCGGTAAACACAATCGCCTTTCCCAATGCCGCCTCCTCGCTTCGGCCATGCCGCAATTCCTCTTCGTACCGTGTGATCAAGTGAACGCCGTAATCAATCGCCAGGCCGATCAGAATGGGCACGAACGTGATCGTCAAAATATTCAGATGGCCCACCACCAACGTCGTATAAGCCAGGGTGTAGGCCAGCCCCACGATCAAACAAATCGTGGCTTTGATCGGCCGCCCGGTTTCCTGATAACCGTAAATAAAAATGAGCGAACAGACAATCAGTGACACGATGCTGGCCACCGTGGTGTCCGTTTGCGATTGCAGCATCTCCGCGTGTTCCAAGACCGGCTCGCCGGTGATGCCGACATTGAGACCCGGCACCTCCAGCTTGGTTTCTTCCACCAACCGACCCAGCCGCTCCACCGCGTCGGCATTCAAGTCCTCGCGCTTCGCCCGTGCCGTGCACAGATAAATGCTGCCGTTGCCAAACGTGATATACAATTGTTGCTCGGCCTCCTCCCCGGCGTTGAACAAGGCGTAAATTCCCGGCGACGGCGGCATCCCCGACCGGCGCAAGCTGCTCGTGGCCTGAGTAACGATCCGCTCCAAGACTGGCAGCGCCTTGAGCATCGCATCGGTTTCCGCACTCTTCTCGCGCTTGGCCGTGCGGAATTGAGTGTTGATCAGGTCGAACAACGTTATGAAATTCGTCGCCTTGGTGAATTGCTCAACGAATGGATGATAGTCGAGCAAGGTCTGCTTCAACTCCATCAGATCCTTTTCCGGCACAAACAACAGCGCCTTGCGACCCAACATCTTCAGGTCCCCCTTGAAAAACACATCCGTGAACAGGTTGGTCTCCACTTCGAGTTTGGCCCCCAGCCGCTCCACGAACTGGCGGTTCTTCTCCATGTCGTCGCTTTCCACCACCACCACCAGATCATCCTGCGCGGGAAATTCCTTTTTGAAGGCGAGAAAGTTTTGGTGATATTTTTTCCCGGTGCCGACCAGATTGTTCCGGCTCGGATCAAACTCCAGCTTGTCCACCGTGTAAAACACGCAAACGATGAACAACAGCACCTGCGGATAAAAAAACACCCGGGGATAATGATACACCGCGTGAGCCAGCCAACCCAACGGGTGCGCTAATAAAGAATCCGTCAGCGATTTCATTTCGTAATCAACGGCTCACTCGATTTTATCAGACCGGTGTGAGACCTGGACCAGGCTCATCCCGGTTCATTCGGAAACTCCGCATTGGAATAGACTTCCTTCACATCGTCATGTTCTTCCAACGCGTCAATCAATCTATTTACCGCCGCGACGGCAGCGGCATCCCTCAACGGCACCGTGAGCGCGGGCAGCGACGTCACTTCCGCCGCGGCGCATTTGACACCGTTTGCTTCGAGTTGTTTGTGCACCGTCTCGAAATGCGCCGGGTCGGTTAAAATCTCGTAGCCTTCCGGCTCGGTTTTGAAATCCTCTGCGCCGGCTTCCAGCGCCAGTTCCATCAACTGATCCTCGTTCGCGCTGTCGCGCGGGATGACCATCTGGCCTTTGCGTTGAAACAGGCGGCTGACCGAACCCGCCGTGGCGATTGTCCCGCCGTTTTTCGCCAGCAGGCTGCGAATTTCCGCCGCCGTGCGATTTCGATTGTCCGTGCTCAACTCCACCAGCAACGCCACGCCGTGCGGGCCATACACCTCGTAAGTCAGGTCCTCGTAATTGGCCGATTCCCCGCCGCCCGTTCCCCGCTTGATGGCGCGCTCGATGTTATCCATCGGCATGTTCGCGCTGCGGCACTTGAGCAAAGCCATCCGCAACCGCGGATTCATGGCCGGATCACCGCCGCCCAGCCTGGCCGCAATCGTGATTTCCTTGCTCAACTTCGCAAAGATTTTCGAGCGCTTGGCGTCAATGGCACCCTTGAAGTGCTTTACCTTTGCCCATTTACTGTGACCAGCCATGACTTAGAATCTTGATCTCAATCTTGAACTTGCTCTTATTCAACTTCCCGCCTCCACAAACACCGCCGTGCCATAACACAAAACCTCGGTGATGCCGGCGGAGATTTCCGTCGCGTCGTAACGGACGCCCACCACCGCGTTCGCGCCCAGTTCGCCCGCGTGCGCCAGCATCTGCCGAAACGCATCGTCCCGCGCCCGTTCACAAAGCGAAGTGTAGAGCGAGATGTTGCCGCCAAACAAACTCTGGATGCTCGCGCCAATGTTGCCAACAATCGAACGCGAGCGGACGATAATGCCCCGGACGACGCCGAACGATTTGACCACGCGATAGCCCGGCAGATCAAACGTCGTCGTCGTCAAAGGATGTGTTTGACTCATAAGTGAGCGGCATTAAACACGAGTCGCAACCGCGGAAGAAGTCTAATTTTTTTTGAAACAGAATTGTCCGCGCGGGGCGCGTGTGCCCTTGCAATCCAGCCGCGATGTTCGGTGGTTCGTTGAACAGTAACAATTCAGGTTCAACCGAAGACCTTCCGCAATTGCACTTGCGGCCCGCTTCGCGCCGGGTATCATGGGCTTCATGGAACTCGTCATCATGCTGTTGGTGGCTGGCGCGTTGCTGTTGCTGCTGGAAACAGTGCTGCCGGGTATGATTGCGGGCATCGTCGGCATGTTGTGCCTGATCGCCGCCATCTTCGTGGGTTACGACCGATTGGGCGTGCCGGCGGGCCACTGGGTCTTGCTGGGCGTTCTGTTTGGACTCATCATGGGCACGATTGTCTGGCTGAAATATTTTCCCACGAGTCGGCTGGCCCGGCCTTTTGTGTCGAAAAGCGCGGTGGGCGACATCGGCACGGACAGGCCGGAGTTGCTGGATCAAACCGGCACCGCTTTCACTCATTTGCGCCCGTCCGGCACGGCGCTCATCAATGGCAAACGGGTGGACGTGGTGACGGAAGGAGCGATGATCGAGCGCGGCAAGCCGATCAAAGTGGTGGCCATCGAGGGACTGCGGGTCATCGTGCGCGAAATTTAACCAACAACAAACTCAACAACTAATATATGAACACATATCCAATTCTTGTCGGCGCGATTCCAGGGCAACTGATTGTTTGGGGTATCGTCCTGGTCATCGGACTGGGGATCCTCATTTGGGCCTTCAACTTTTTGAGCATCTTCATCCGCGCGGCGGTTTCCGGGGCGCCCGTGGGGTTCTTCGAATTGATCGCGCTCAGTTTGCGCAAAGTCCCCGTCGGCATGGTCGTGGACAGCCGCATCACGGCGGTGAAGTCGGGTCTGGACGTCAGCATCGACGATCTTTCCACACACTATCTTGCCGGCGGCAATGTGGAAATGGTGGTGCTCGCACTCATCGCGGCCAAGAAAGCCAGCATTCATCTCGTGTTCGACCGCGCATGCGCGATTGACCTCGCGACGAAGGGCACGGGCAAGACCGTTCTGGAAGCGGTGAAAACCTCCGTGAACCCCAAGGTCATCGATTGCCCGAATCCCGCCTCTGGCCGCGGCACGATTGACGGCGTCGCCAAGGACGGCATCGTCGTGAAGGCCAAGGCGCGCGTGACGGTACGCACGAACCTCGACCGCTTCGTAGGCGGCGCGACGGAGGAGACGATCATCGCCCGTGTCGGGGAAGGCATCGTCACCACCATCGGCTCGTCGGACAGTTACAAGGTTGTGCTCGAAAACCCGGACCGCATTTCCAAGACCGTGCTCGACAAGGCGCTCGATTCAAACACCGCCTTTGAAATTCTTTCCATCGACATCGCCGACGTGGACGTGGGTGAAAACATCGGCGCCAAACTGCAAGCCGAACAGGCCGAAGCCAACAAACTTATCGCCCAAGCGCAAGCTGAAGTGCGCCGTGCTGCGGCTGTGGCAACAGAACAGGAAATGATCGCCCGCGTTGCGGAAATGCGCTCGCGCGTCGTGGAGGCGGAGGCGCAAGTGCCGCTGGCCATGGCCGAAGCGTTCCGCCAAGGCAATCTCGGAGTCATGGATTACTATCGGATGAAAAACATTCAGGCGGACACGGGCATGCGCGAAGGCATCGCCGGCACCGGCAGTCAGGAAAAGAAATAATTGGAATGTTGCCCTACATGATGCCGATGAATCCAATCGTTGGAACCATGTTCGCTGCGTTTGATTCTTTTTGGGTGATTATAGCCATCGGCATCGGCTCGGCGATTTACAATTGGTTGCAGAAACGAAACGCGGCCGCCAATGATCAAGAGGCGCAACCACCTTCCGAGCCTCCACAACGCGGACAGGCGCCGACCCGGACGCAGCCGGCCGCTCCTCGCCAAACGAAGTCTGTGAGTTGGGAAGAGGAACTGCGCCGTTTGCTGGAAGGCGATGCACCAGCCGCGCCGCCACCTCCGCCGGTGTTCGTTTTTGAAAAAAAGCCGGCTCCTGCTCCGCCGCCAAGAGTGAGGCCCGTTGTCGAACACCCATCGTCCGCGCCAGCCCGTCCGTTGGTAACGCTCACGGAATCTTCCTCCGCTTCCCAACGGGTCGAGCAACTCAACAAGAAAGTTGAAACTCATCTCGGCCACGTCGGTTCAATGGCCGAAGCGACTTTCGCCTTCCAAAAGGCAAGCGGACTCGATGTGGCGGTGGCGGACCGTATGAGCAAAGTCACCGGGCAGCACGTCGCGCAGGCCGCGGTGGTCAAGCACAAGACCGACTCGCCGGAAGTCGCGCAGGTTGTTTCACTGTTTCGCAACCCGCGCACGGCGCGCCAAGCGATGCTCGCTTCGTTCATCCTCGGCCCGCCCAAGGCGTTGGAGAATTGAAACTGACTCCAAAAAGATCATGAAGCCAACGGCAGGTCGAGGTGAAGCCCGGCAGTTTCATTTTCGTCGTTCCGGCCCTGTTGCCTTCACTCTCATAGAACTGCTGGTGGTCATCGCCATCATTGCGATTCTGGCAGGGTTGTTGTTACCGGCGTTGAGTCGGGCGAAGGAGAAAGCCCATCGCGCCGCGTGTTTCAACAATTTGCGGCAGATCATGATCGGCTGCCATCTGTACTCCGACGAGTGGCCGGATTATTTTTATTACACCGCAAGCATCGGCGATGATGCCGCTCCACAGTCACTCTACCCGAGCTTTGTTTCCAATTATAAAACGTTTCTCTGTCCGAGTACACGCAATCAAATCAGGACCGACGTCTTCGAAGATCCGGCAACCAAAAAGAAATTGCTCGACTTGAACAACACCTGTCATGGCGATCGTCTTTCGAAAGTTTACAAGTACGGCCACAGCTACGAGTTCTTCGGTATTTTCCAAATCGATCCTGACACTGGGCGGCGATTGCCGAATGCGACCTACCCGATCGGATTGCGGAAGTCACCCAAGACCGTCCTGAAAGGGCCGACGCGCGTCGTGATTGTGCTGGATGCCGATGATCCATTTTTGCCCGGCAACCCTGATAATAATTGTCCTGATCCCGCCAACAATCATGGCGCGAAGGGATGGAACTGGGGTTTCGCCGACGGCCATGCCGAATGGGTGCCTTGCGTCCGCACGGCCTACATGATCACCAATGGCTGGATGACCAGCGGCGAAAACTGCAAGTGCACCGATTGAAAAGCGGACGCGCTTCTCAGATTCGAAATCACTTCGCACCTTGATCAATCCAGGCGCGGATCAACCCAATCTGCTCCTTGGTCAGTGGCGGAATCTTGTCCTTGTTGTCAGGCGGCGGCATGTAATCGTCCTCATCGCCAATATGGGCGACGTTGTGGACGAGCGTGCTCCCGGCGCTTTTCCCGGGAATGACATCCGGCCCATTCTCACCGCCCTTCAACGCCGCTTCCAGACTGTCGAGGCGAAGTTTGCTTTTCTGTTTGTCCGGCCCGTGACATTTGAAACAGGACTTTTCTAAGATGGGTTTGATGTCCTTGGCGTAGGTGACACCCTTTTTGTCGGAAGCGGGCGGCAGTTTGCTGACATCGACTTTTTTTTCAGCGGCAGCCACCGTGAAGACGGAGATCGCCAGCACGGAGACAATAGTGAGCGACAAGGTTAATTTGTGGTTCAACATAAATGTGGTTTCAGTTTTCGAACATCATTTCCAAAGACGGCATGAACGTCAAAAAGATTCATTTAAGTTTCGACACTTTTTCCCACTTGTTGGTCCTGGCCGATTTCAAGACGGCATCGCAGACGTATTGTGTTTCCAATGCGTCGCGGAAAGTCGGGCTGGCCGGCTTCCGGTTGCCGAGGCCGGTGAGAAAATCGGCCACTTGATGAACGAATGTGTGTTCGTAGCCGATTTGCAGACCCGGCACCCACCAGTTACCCATGTAAGGATGATCGCTGTCGGTGACGTGGATCGAGCGCCAGCCGCGCACGCGCCCCTCGTCGCGGTGCTCGAAATATTGCAGCCGATGCAAATCATGCAGGTCCCAGAAAATCGAAGCGTGTTCACCATTGATCTCGAAAGTGTAAAGCGCCTTGTGTCCGCGGGCATAGCGTGTGGATTCAAACGTGGCGAGCGAACCGTTGCTGAACCGGGCAAGGAAGGCGCAAGCGTCGTCAATGCCGACTTTTTCCACTTTGCCGGTCAACGTGTGTTGGCGTTCTTTGATGAACGTTTCGGTCATGGCGTTCACGTTGTCGATACTGCCATTCAACCAGACGGCGGTGTCGATGCAGTGCGCGAGCAGGTCGCCCGTGACGCCGCTGCCGGCGACCTTCACGTCGAGTCGCCAAAGGCCGGCACCGCCTTGCGGCAGGTCTTTCGAAATCGTCCAGTCCTGAAGAAATTTGGCGCGGTAATGGAAAATGCGACCGAGCTTGCCCTCGTCAATGAGTTGTTTGGCCAGGGTGACAGCGGGAACACGGCGGTAGTTATACCAAACCATATTCGGCACACCGGCCTTCTCGATGGCTTTCACCATCGTTGCGCCTTCTTTGCCGTCCATCGAGAGCGGCTTTTCACATAGAATCATTTTGCCGGCCTTGGCGGCAGCGATGGCGATCTCAGCGTGGACGTTGTTCGGCGCGGCGATATCGACGAGGTCGATGTCGTCGCGCGCGATGAGTTTGCGCCAGTCCGTTTCGACGGATTCATAGCCCCACTTGCTGGCGAAGGCTTTGGCTTTCCCGGCGTCGCGCCCACAGACGGCCTTGAGGACGGGTTGATAGGGGAGGTCAAAGAAGTTGTTGACCTTGCGAAACGCGTTTGAGTGTGTCCGGCCCATGAAGCCGTAACCGATGAGTCCAAGGTTTAATTTTTTCATAGTATTGTTTGTCTGTCAGGTTGAAAAGAAACGCACCTTAAACGCAAGCTCGAAAAGGCTGATGAACAAAGGCTGATGAACAAGTTGACTTTCGGGAATGAATCCTCTTAACTCCCGCTGTGAAAGCCTCCAACAATTTGTGTGGCGCTGCAGTGGCGCTATGGCTTGTCTTCCCCATCAAGGTTTCCGCTCAATTCTACGCGCCCGACACGGAGTACCATGATCCGGTGCAGCGAGTGTTTGTGGTTGAAGCGGCGCGCGTATTGGCGTGGCTGGCTGGCCTTCATGGTACCAATTTGACTGAAGTTACTTATCAATTAACGACGAAGCCAAGCCAAACCGTTTGGGAGATTCATTGGCTCGACGCTTCTCGGAAACCCGCGAAGTCGGCAGTTGTTTCATATCCGGCGGAGCGTTTAAAGGCTGGGCCTGAATTTTACCGCGCGGTTTTCAAACAATTATGGATGGCGGGTTGGAGTGGGTTATCACCGATGACTCCAAAGGAAACTCGTGAATTATTTTGGCGGGGAGCAGAGGGGATGGGGAGCTCGCGTGAAGAAGGTCTAATGGCAGCACTGCACTTGCTCCCGAAAAGCAGAACTTCGGATTGGAATTGGCTGCCGCAACTAGCTGGCCTTTTGACCCATGCGAGTTTGCCAACCACGGCGGATCGCTTGACTCTCGACCCTGTGATTCTGGCGCGGGGGGCGACCTGGCTCGCCATCGCGGAACAAGCCGGCGCGACGTCGATGGATGACCTATGGACGCCGGTTTTGTTTCAAGCCGGTCGTGAGCGAATGGCCACCGAAATTTGGGGCAAGGCTCATCCGGTCAAATTGGAAAAGACCACAGCGCAACAGGCTGGCTGGAACATCTGGTTGCGCAAACCGACTTCCAAAGAGGTGTTTTTGTTTGCGACCGAATCCACGAATTTTTCCATGGCGATGCCGATGCTCGCTTACGATGTTTTGGTAAACGGAACTGGACAACAGCTTGGGGACTTGATCACAGACCTGGCCGGTTCGCGGAAACAATTGTCTGCGCTGCACAATTACGCGCCACTCTTTGCAACGCGAACGAGTATTTCCGGCGGACACATTCTTAATGGAGGATGGGCCGTTTTTTCGCGGCTTGAGTGGTTGAAACTGATTTCTGCCTATGAACCAACAGTCACGGACTATCGCGATTACGCCAGCGCGCTTCAAACTGCGACCAACACACTTTCAAAAAAACCGGCAATAAAATCGGACCGCGATGCCAGCTTGATCGGGTTTATGGAGATGGCTGCGTTACTTCGTCTGGCACACAAAGAAGGCTTAGGCATGCTCACCCCAACCGCAGTAGTCACCGCGAGGGACATTTTAAATTACGGCTGGGAAATGACCGGCCTGCAGATGGGCAGTCGCTATAGCTTTGTTGCCCATCGATGGGGTATCCCCGAACAAGGAGAAACCATTTTCAAAATCACCACCGGTGAACTGGATGGCCTTATGCCGTTCTTCAAATCGTCCAAAAACGCCAAACTTTATAATTATGCTGAATCTCTTCTGCGACTCCAAATGGTGGACGGGTTCTTTCGTCGAGTCGGATACAATGACTCGCCATTCGGTTCCAATCTTTCGCAACAGGAGCGCGCGCGATTGCTTGTCAAACGCTGTTGGCTTCGACCTCGCGACTTTGAATGGCAGGCCAGGAACTTGTGGGACGGGGAGGCGATTGGCGAGATTCCTGACTTGGCGGACGCATTGCATGACCACGGAGGTTCGCTGGCCACGGTCGAAATCTTGAACTATCTCGATTCGCTTAAGAAGGAAGTATTACAGAAAATCCCCCGAGGCGCAGAAATGATGAATCTTTTCGCAGAAAGTCTCCCGCAGCCATCGCAGCTTTACGTGCGCTGTGTCTATACACGCAAATTCCAAGGACTGCATAATTTTGAGCGCGCACAGGAGGTGGAAAAAATTTATTGGCGCAACCCCGACTCAGGATTGGAAGATCGTGTCTTCCGCAATTACGTTGTGGCGGGTGCCTTCGAGTCTGCGCGACGCTTCTATACTCAGGCACGTAGAAACCTGATTGACCCTGTAAGTTTCTCCAACAACATGGGCAAAACTGCTTATGTCACTGGTTATTGCTTGAAGGACCCTGCCATGCGCAAAATGGCGCTCGATGACAGCGCTTCGGGCAGTTTCTCGGACATGACCATGCATGTTTGGGACGCCGCGGTACAAGACAATTCCAACGAGTTGGAGCAAGGCGTCCGCGATTTAATCGAGCGCTACGAAAGTAACAAGGGGAGTGACAGTGCAGCGAAACGACTGATGAAGTTTCTTCCCCTTTTACCAGCGGTGCGCGACCCGAACAACCGTGCCCATGAAGAGGCCCTTCGGCACTTCGGCAAAGACGACTCTTGGGTTGTGTTGCGCTGGATTTGGATCGAGAAATTTAAGCTCAAGACAAATGACGCCGTTACTTTCCTTGGCGGTCGGGAAAGCGGATTATTCCAACACGTTCTGATTTGCTACCTTGATCAAAACAAACCCGCCATGCTCGATGCTTTGAACCAATTTTTTGCCTCGCGTACCTACATCGATGAGAAAAGCGCCCTCGGCAATTTCCTCTACTACAAACTGCTGAATGAAACATCATCCCACAAAGATATTGATCTTAAACCAGCAAACAGTCTTTCGCTCCGTGAAGCGGTGTTGTCGAAACTGAAATCTACTCGTCAAGGAAAGTTCTGAACTGAACCAGCTTGGTAAAAGCAAGAGAGAATTCAGTTACTTGGGCCATCCGTGGTTCTCGCGCACTTTAATCATCGCGGCGAGGATGTGGTTCCACGTTTCCGGCTTCATCATCACGTCGTTCGGAAACATGCAGCCGTCCCAGCAGATATGTTTGAACCTCTTCGTCGCCTTGTCGGCGTCGCGTGCGCAGAAGGTTTTCGAGCACGGTTTGATATGAAAGGTCGAAGGAGTTGTTGGCCTAGGGCAATCACTTTTTTTGTTTCTTTGCGGTTTTCTTTAGGACGCGCTTTGTTGCTTTTCTGACTGTTCTCTTGGCGGAGGCTTTTGCCGGTCGTTTGGTTGGCCTCTTGGCAATCTTTTGCGGTGTCTTTTTCTTTGCGACCGGTTTGGCTTTGGCTTTGACCCTCTTTTTCATCGGTCGCTTTGCAGCTTTCTTTACTACAATCGGCTGCGGTGTTTTGGCCGGCTTGACTTCGGCAGCTTCTTCTCGCCAGCCGTGGGCGTCACGAACCGCGATCATGGTCGCCAGAATGTCGTTCCACGTTTGTTGTTGCATCATGACGGCATTGGGGAACATGCAACCGTCCCAGCAGATGTGACGAAAATTTTTCGTGAGCTGACCCTCTTCGCCATGCAGCCAATAACCGGCATGGTGGGCGATGGTGAGTTTCCCGTTGGGATCATTGGGCAGGCAGTGATGGCCCGTTTTGTCGTGTGAGCCGGAGCCTTTGACAGTCGCGTCGTTCTGCGCCACGTGGAAATCAATGGTCCAGGGACGAAGCGCCTCCGTGAGCGTTTTCAATGCTGCGTCCAGCCGATGCGGATCGGACCAATCCCAGTCCGGCGGGAGAATCGCGTCTTCCGTGGCGTTGTAGCCAAGGATGTAAAGAAGCGTGTGCGCCATGTCGGCCTGGAAGCCGAGCGTCTTCGGCCGGTTCACTCGCTCAAGCAGGTCCACCATCTTTTTCCAACTGTGCATGCCGCCCCAACAAATCTCGCCTTCCGCCGCGAGGCGTTCGCCATAATCTTCGGCCACGTCACACGCTTCATTAAACGTCCCGGCAATTTTCCTTTGATTCGTTTCAGGGTCCTTGGCCCAATCCGCGACGCCGGCAGCGGAGTCAATGCGCACAACGCCGTAAGGTCGAACGCCAAGATCACGCAGTTTTTTGGCGATGCGACACGCTTTGCGAACTTGTTCCAGAAACTGCTTGCGTTCTTCGTCGTTGCCCATGGCGGAGCCGCCTCCAGTGGGCGGCCACACTGGCGCGACGACCGAGCCGACAACAAATCCTTTTGCGCGAATCTTGTCAGCAAGCTTTTTTAGATCGTCGTCACTGGAATCAATGCTGACGTGGGGATCGAACAGGAACAGGTCCACGCCGTCGAACTTGATGCCGTCCACCTCCGCTTTGGCCGTGAGGTCGAGCATCGTGTCGAGGTCGATGCCCGGTTCAGCCCCGGGACTGCCCTTGCCGACGAGGCCGGGCCACATGGCATTGTGAAGTTTGGGATAATTGCTATGGCTGTGTTGTGCGCTCATAAAACAGTTTGGTTTGGAAAGTCCGGCGAAAGGTTAACAAGGAGACTTTTTCAATCAATGCCAAATTGACCAGGCGTGAATTTATTCGCAGCGCGGGGCCGCCATCGGGCTTCATTGATCCAGCCGCCCCGAGCCGCCACGAAATTTTAATACGCCTTCTGGATCCTTCACAACTGAATCGGTCGGCGTTTTTGTAATGAGAGATTGACAACCCGGCCTCGTAGGGAATAGTGAGGAGCCTTCTTGTGTGCAAACCGCACCGGGGAAGCAAAAAACCCATTCGTCGATGGAAAAACGCACAAACTCCGTACCGGGCAATTGTTGGTGCTCTCGGAACCCAAACGAGAAACCGAAATTCAAGTGCTTAAACTTCACACTTCTGGCCGTTGCCGCAGTCTTGGTGCTGGCCGCTGGCCCGGTTCGCGCCAGCAATATTCTGGTCAACCCAAGTTTCGAGGCGGATAATGCTAAGGCGCGCATCGTTCCGATTGGCTGGACGTATTTTTCGCCGCCGTCGGCTCCAAATCCCGGTGATTACTGGATCGAGAACAACGTCCCTGCGCATTCGGGGAGTTTCTTTTGGAAGCAATGGAACGCAGTTTATAACGGCACGAACAATGTGGCGGGCATCTACCAGAACTTCAGCAGTGCTCCGGGTTCGACTTATCAAGCCAGCGGATGGTTCTTCACGATAGGAAGCGACGTGTTGGGGCCGGATTGCCTGGTCTGGATTGAGGTGTCCTTCCTCGGTGCTAGCAGTAATGTTCTCGCCCTGTACAAATCCGATAATTTCGCCGCCAGTGTGGGGACAGACGCTTGGTTCCCATATTCGGTAACGAACGTTTGCGATTTGTCTCAGCCGGTTTCTGTTGGTGACCCATATTTCACCACGTACGCGGTGACGGGTACGGTGAGTCAGTTGGTCGCGCCGCTCGGCACGACAACCGTCCGCTATCGCTATGCTTATCTTGCGGCCGGCAACCGAGCTGGGTCCTGTTATTTCGACGATGCTGTGCTGAACCAAATCGTTGGCCCAATCCCGCCCGTCATCAGCAATCTCTTCCCGATGAACATGATCTTCGTAAATCCCAGTGACGGCATCACCTTCAACGTCAGTTCGCCGAGCGGTTTTACCATCAACAGCAACGGCATTCACCTTCTGGTGAACGGAGTCGATGTTTCCGGGAGTCTGGCGATCAGCGGTTCCACTTCGAACAAAAACGTGGCCTATTACGGACTCCAGTCTAACCTGACCTACACGGCGTCCATCACCGTGACGGACGCCTCTAACTTCACGGCGAACGCGAGCACCTACTTCGAAACCACTTGGGTCGGAATCGAGCCGGTCGTGTATCTGTGGGAGGCCGAGGACTTCGATTTTAGCAGCGGGATGTACATCAACAATCCCGACCTCTGCAGCACCAATGGCAATCCCAACTGCTACTTCGGGAAAGTGGGCGTGGAGGGTGTGGACGAGCATAACTTGAATGGCGGCGGCGGTCATCTGTATCGCCCCAGTGACCTGATGGCCACCGATGTATCGGGAGACTACTCGCGCAAGAACTTTTTTGTTGCGGGCAGGCTCGATTACAGAATTGACCCGTTTAACTTCAGCGAGTGGGTGAACTACACTCGCGACTGGCCTAACAGCACCAATTGGGTTATCGCCCGCCTCGCAACCGATGTAGGTCTAACCGGGACGCTAACCTTAAGCAAGGTGAACACCAACGACATGACCACCACGGATTTGGGCACCTTCACGATTGCCAACGGCCGCGGCTGGAGCACTTTTGACAACGTTTATCTGAAGGACACCAACGGCTTCCTCGCAAACGTGATCCTCAACGGCAAAGCGACCTTGCGCGTCACCAGCGGCGGTAACCTCCTGCCGGGCTTCTTCATGCTCGTCGCCGCTCAAATTGATTTGCCTCAGTTGAGCAACCTTTATCCCAGCGGCACCCATCCGTTCGAGTACACCAACGCGCTCAGTTTCTCAGTTTTTTCGTCGGGCGCCACGTTTCCTGCCGGGGGCATCAAAGTGAACCTGGACGGGATTGACGTCTCCTCGAACCTGGTTATCACTGGCTCATCCTCCACCAAGAATGTCGTTTATCCGGGACTCCTGCCCAATGCGATCCACGTGGCAATCGTCACCGTGACCAATTCCCTCAATCACGGCATCAGCTTGACGAATCACTTCGATACCTTCAGCCAGACCAATTACATGGTTGAGGCGGAGGATTTCGATTATGATGGCGGTCAGTACGTCAGTCCCTGGTTCCCGGAATCGTACACAGGTCTCGGGGCAACAACCAACATTGATTTCCAACACAGCCCATTTCTTGATCAGCAGTTCACGTATCGGACCGACGGCATTCCCGAAGACCTCACAAAGGATTACCTAAGGGAAAGATTCATCGACGTGGGCGCGCGTGATTATGATCTCACTTGGTTTGGGAACGGGGACTGGGCTAACTACACGCGTGTTTATCCGACGGGCAACTTTAATGTTTATGGACGTTTTTCTGGCCTCGGCAGCTATTCGATCTATCTGGATCAGGTCGTCAGCGGGACAGGTACGACCAATCAGGTGACCAAACGGCTCGGCCACTGGGGTACCGTCGGACGCGGATATAATATCTATGATTGGGTGCCGTTGACGGATGATGGGCTCGCTGCGCCGGTCGTCGTGAAGCCGAACGGTCTGGGCACGCTGCGCATCACAACGTCCGGAGACAACAATCCAAATTTCTTCATGCTGGTCCCCACCGTCGGGATCAACGCGTCGGCGGCGAGGTCGGCTGGTAACATTATCATTTCTTTCCCAACCCAGGCCGGTGTCGTGTACCGTGTGTTCTATCGGAATGATTTGAACACGGGAAACTGGACCATTCTGACAACCGTGCTCGGTGACGGCACGATTAAATCCGCGAGCGACCCCTCGACCCCATCCAAACGGTTCTATAAGGTCGTCGCCCCGTAAGCTGTCGCCGGCGCCAAATACATGAGTGATGAGTTGAGTTTCAGTTGAGCGCTGACCCGTTATGAAACGAACTCTCGTTTTCCTGATTCTCTTCCTGGCGATCACTTTTCGAACCGCGGTCGCCATCGAAGCCCCCACCGGATTTGTGAGCCGGGCGGGAGATCAAAGCATCGTTTTGCATTGGGACAGGAATTCTGAAAGCGACCTGGCGGGTTATCGTGTGTACCGTTCGCTGAGTAACGGAGGCCCGTTCATCGCGCAGAGTCCGAGCTTGGTGACGTCGCCGGGTTTCTGTGATCTCAGCGTGGGTGTCGTAAATGGGCAAACAAATTTTTACCAGGTCACGGCATTGACCACAAGTTCCCAGGAAAGCATCCCTTCTACCACGCTGGCCGCAGTGCCTCGTCCATTTGCGGACGACGATGAATTCCTGGAGTACGTTCAGCAGACCAGTTTCGATTACTTTTGGTACCTGGCGAATCCGAGCAACGGCTTGGTACCGGATCGGAGCACGACCACTTCCCCATGCAGTATTGCGGCGGTGGGATTCGGGTTGACCGCTATCGGCATTGGTATTGACCATGGCTGGATCTCACGAAGTCGGGGCGTGGTGCGGGTCCTCACGACCTTGAATACTTTTCTCAACGGGCCGCAAGGCAGCAACACCTCCGGCACCATCGGATACAAAGGATGGTTCTACCATTTCCTGGAAATGAACACCGCTCTGCGCTCCCCTTCCTCGGAGCTGTCTTCCATTGATACGACCTTGTTGCTGGCCGGAATACTCTACTGCAAACAGTATTTCGATGGCACCAACACCGATGAGACCACCATCCGGATGATGGCGGACGCGATATTTAATTGGGTGGATTGGAATTGGATGGCCCAAGGGACCAACGTTGTTTCCATGGGCTGGTTCCCGCCAGGGAGCTTCATCGCGAACAATTGGATTGGGTATAACGAGGGTATGATTGTCTATGCGCTCGGCCTTGGCACTGTGACCAATCCCTTGCCCGCATCCGCCTGGGGCCGATGGACCAGCGGATACACTTGGGCGACCAATTATGGTCAGGCCTTCGTGCCGTTTCCGCCGTTGTTTGGGCACCAATACTCCCACTGCTGGATTGATTTCCGGCATGTTGCCGACCCTTACATGAACGGCCACGACAGCACCTACTTCGAGAATTCACGGCGTGCGACTCTGGCCCAGCGGGCTTACTGCATTGCCGTTGCCGACCCGTTCATCCACGTTGGCTACAGCAGCAACGTTTGGGGACTGACTGCGTGTGACGGGCCTACGGGCTATGCCGCGCGCGGCGCTCCACCGGCCCAAAATGATGATGGCACGATTGCTCCGACCGCCGCTGGTGGTTCCATGCCCTTCACTCCTGAATTCTCTTTGCCGACCTTGCGCTATTTTTACAGCCACTTCCGGAGGAACATTTGGACAGCCTACGGCTTCCGTGACGCGTTTAACCTGGGCGCGCAGTGGTATGGTTCGGACGAGTTGGGAATTGATCAAGGTCCCATCGTCATTATGATCGAGAACTATCGCAATCAGCGGGTCTGGCGGCTGTTCATGCGGAACGAGGAAATCCAACGTGGTTTGCAACGGGCAGGGTTTGTCTCGTTACCGTTTATGGCGGCCAGCTTGCAGGCTCTGCCGGACCAAAACGCTTTCAGCCTGACTTGGAACGCCCAAGCCGGCCGTACGTATCAAGTGGAATATTCCCCTGACTTGAGCACTTGGTTCGCTTCGCCAACCGGGGAATTGATTGCCGCAGGTTCCACCGCAAGCTGGACCGACAGTGGCCCACCGGCCACTACAGCGATGCCGTTCAGTGTACCTCAACGATTCTATCGCGTCTTCCAATTCGGCTCTCCGTAGGCACAAATTGTTCGAGATTCGAGCACCGGCAACCGGGTAATTACTGGCTTAACCGGTAAAACTGTTGTGGGTCGGCGATCGGATTGGTGTAAGGACTTGTCGCGCCCGGAATGTTGGTGAACGTGCCGGTGACGGCCGGCGCGGATTGCAAAATGAACCCGGTGTAATCGAACCCGGCAACATTGGTCGGCCAGGTCAAAATAACATTTGTTCCAGAAGGAAAGATTGTCAGGTGCGGCGCGAACGACAAACTGAATACCGTGCCATTGCCCGAACTCCCGCCATACGCCGTCGTCCCATACAAGGTGTCGCCCGATAAAATCAAACCGACAGACGGATTGGCTCCGTCGCTGTTGGTTTGAGGTTGAGGATAAGGAGGGGTCGCCGTGAAACTATACAAATTCGTGAAACCTGTACCATCGGCGTTGATCGCGAACACCGCGCCATTGCCCGAACTGCCGCCAAAATACGCCGTCCCATACAGGGTGTTGCCCGATAAAATTAATCCGGCCGACGGATTGGCTCCGTCGCTGTTGGTATAAAAACCTGAAGAATTATATGCACCTGCCGCGAAACTATGAAGGTTCGTAAAGTCTGTGCCATCAGTGTTGATTGCGAACACTGTGCCCTTGCCCGAACTGCCGCCATACTCTGCCGTTCCATACAGTGTGTTGCCCGATAAAATCAATTCAGCATGTGGATTCGCTCCATCGCTGTTGGTGAGGATGCCATTGCCATTCAAGCTACCCGGCGTGAATGCGTAATAGTTCGTGAAATCCGTGCCATTGGTGCTGATGGCGAATACAGTGCCTTTGCCCAAATTGCCATAATCCGTCCCATACAAGGTGGTTCCCGATAAAATCAAACCGGCCGACGAATAAGCTCCGCCGCTGCCGCTACTGAAACTGTGTAGAGTCGTAAAACCCGAGCCATTGGTGTTGACGGCGAACACCGTGCCATGACCCGAAGTGCCGCCATCATTCGCCGCCCCATAAAGGGTATTGCCAGACAAAATCAAACCAGCATACGGATAAGCTCCATCGCTGTTCTTGCCGCCGAGATCAGTCGTCGTGAAACCATACAGAACCGTAAAATCTGTGCCATCGATGTTGACGGCGAAAACCGTGCCAGCGTCCGAACTGCCGCCAGCACTCGCTGTCCCATAGAGGGTGTTGCCCGATAAAAATAATTCGGCAGACGGACTAGCTCCGTCGCTGCCTCCAGTGAAATTATACGGGGTCGTAAAACCCGAGCCATTCGTGTTGACGGCGAACACCGTGCCCCAGCCCGAACTCCCGCCATACTTTGCCGTCCCATATAAGGTGGTTCCCGATACAATCAAACCGGCGGACGGATTAGCCCCGTCGCTGTTGGTGGCATTGGGACCAGAAGCTGACGTGAAAGTGTGAAGCACGGTGAAGGTCTGCGCTGTCACCCGACCCGCTAGTATCAAGCCGAGCCCGGCTATCAGAGCGGGCAGGAGGAAGAGCTTGCCTATGGTTATCATCGCCTCCTGCATTTCAATTGGCTTGCAAAACGCCTGCCGCGTGTCGGGCGGTGTGAAGGCAAAGCATTTAACAGGACTGCGTGCAGCACTTCTGAAGTCGAGTACTCACCCAACCTCTTCACCTGGTTTCGCCTCGGCAAGCGGGAAATAAATACTCTCCAGTCCCACCGTAATCTGAACGGAGAACGGCATCGCCGGCCACCGGCGATGCCGTTTACGGTAAATCAAAGGTCTTACCGCATCTTTCAACTCGGTCCCCTCGACGAAACATCTACTTCTTGGAGCCACATGGAGATTGAGCCGCTGCTCTCACGATCGCGTCCTTCTCATCTGCGCTAATTAGACCTTGCGCCAGGAACTGTCCTGCCGCCTGCGCTACTGCGGAAGTGTACTGTCCATGGTTCTTCCAGACGCCGCCGGAAGCTGGACCGCTGCAAGGGGCGAGTTGATCAATGCTGCAGCCTTGAGCATCCACGATCGAGCACGGGGGGGTATTCGGACACAGATCAAGTGCGTCTGGAACTCCATCACCGTCCAAATCGGTCGGGCCGATGTTGATATTTTCGTAAACCGCCGTCCCGGAGTTGCTGGGATTCGAGGAGTCATTGACGATCTGGAAATAGCCCCCGAGCGTGCTGTTGTCGATGATCCCCTGCTCAAGATTGCTGAACTCCAAAGGCGGGCTTTGCAGGCAATTGGCAGAGTAGATGATCGCGCGCTTGCCATTGCTGTTCAGGAAGTAAGTCATACCCAGAGTTATCGTGTCGCCGGAGTTGAAAGTCCTGGGAAAGGCGTAAAAGGGTAACGGCCCACCGAATGCGACGATCTCATGGCCGTCAGTGTTGATAATGAACTGGCCCTGACCGCCGATCGTGTCGAGCAGAAAACCGGCTTCCTTGCGCGGGGAAATCGGGCTGCCCGTCAACGTTACGGTCATGGAAACGCTGAAGAAATCATTATTGTTGAATTGGTAGGCGCTGACGCCCGAGTTGTTCGAGAAGCGCCAGACATGCCGGTTGGCGAACCCAGAAGGTGCGCTGACGTTCTGATCATCAAAGGAAATGAGAGCGGGATAATTCTCGACAACCGTGAGCGTCGAGCCGGGGACATCGTTGAACTCTCGCGGATGGTAGTTGGCCGAATTGATGGTACTAATCTGAGCAAAGGCTCCATTGGCGGCCACGAGGCCGATTAGTGTCGCATAGTTTCCGCAGCGTTGTAGAAGAGTCATGGGTACCTCCTGTTGATTTTTGGTTTGTTTTACTTTCTGAAGTATGGCGCGTCCCATGGCAAAGTCAAGCTCTGTCTTTCATTTAATCTTCAAAAGTGAATTTAGGATTGTCCGAAATAGGTCCGACACAAACCACGTAATTCCGGGCCGAGCGGCAGCTCAACCCCCTGCCTGCGCGCATAAGCGACGCGCTGCCGGGCGTCCCTTCAAGGGCTTTTCCGCAATGTGAAACCCTCAATTCTCCAGCCGACCTGCTGCCCAAAGCAATCCGCGGGAAACCAGGTTGAGGAACGCCGTGTCTCTGAATGTGTCGTCCGAATGACCGAAGGTCGTGCCGAAGACGCGCGCCTTGCCATATTGATTGATCCAGGCGACCGGGTAGGTTTTACCATCTTGTTCGCTCACCGAGGTCGCCAATGCGCGTGCGTTGGGCCAGAGCTTCTCGATGACGTAGAGTTCGTCCTTGGGTGTCACCCAATCGTCCGGCATCCCTTTCAGGATGGGATTCTTCGGCTCGACCTTCTTCACGGGGTAAAGCCCTTGGCGATCGTGGCGGCGGCTGGTGACGCCGAGAAACTCCCGCCAGTCGTCGATGTCCGTTGCCCGGTATGTGTGCATGGCGCAATGGATCACCACCGCTGGCACGCCGATGTAATGCATTGCTGTAATCTTGCGGACGTATTCCGGCGATTTGGTATCGGCGAAACACTCGTTGTGCACCACCACATCGTACCCTCTGGCCCAGTTCGGATTATCGTAGAGCGGAATCATCGCTTGAGTGCCGGTGCCGCCCTCGTTGACCACCGTCCATTCCGCCTGCGCCAGTTTCGCCACCGCGGCCTTGAGCGCCTCAGCTTGGAATGAGTAATTGTGGCAGCACCCGCCGGTGATCAGGAGAATGCGCAAAGGCTTCTTGCTCGTCGTCTCGGCCGCGGGAGCCGGTTGGAAAACTACCGATACAACCCCGCCGATCAGCAGCAGTGTGGCGAGAAAACGGTGACGAGTCGCTACAATTGAAGAGCAAATACTTAGGAACATGCCGCGACTCTAGCGACAAAAACCAAGTCGGTCAACGCTGCTCCTCTGGAAGTCGTACTTCCGTCGTGATTAGCATGGAATAGTCGAAGCCGCGAAATTAACTGTAATACAGAAACATACTACAAGAGGACATTAGAAACCGGTCGATTCTTTTTCTTTGCGAAGACATTATTACCCGGCGACAACCACTTCGGCCCGCTCCAGGAGAGGGCATCTGGCATCCAGCTTGCGCGCCTCAAATAAAAACTTTTGCGCTCCTGAAACATTGCCCTGGCGTGCTTCAGCCATGGCAATCAAGCAGGCATTCTGCGCTTTCGAAGAGGCGCTTGCACCCCTTTGCATCGCGTCGTGGAGGAGCGGCAGGGCTTCGTTGAAACGTCCAAGTTCCGCCAATACGGCACCCCTTGTGCCTCTAATCGATGGCATTGAACCGAGATTCGCCATCGCTTCCTGTGAAAATCGGTCTGCTTCGTCGAGTAATTCCTGTTTGCCGATCAACACATTTGTGTAAGCGATGTTGTTCAAGATCACTGCTCGGAAGGCCGGCTTCTCGGAGTCGGATTTGAGCAATGACGAAAAGCAGTTGCGCTCTTCTTCGTATTTACTCTGTTGAAGCAAACGAAGACCGCGACCGTTGAGCAGAAGTACATTGTTTGGGTAAAGAGCCAGGCCCCTTTCGAACCACAGATTTGCATCTTCAAAGTCACCACGATCGTGACACCGCGCAGCTTCGCCAGCGAACCAAAACGCATGAGCCTCTTCAATTTTGCCGGATTTGAGGAATGGAATGTTTAAGAGTTGCTTGCCATCCGAAGCAGTGTTGCCTAACAATTTTATGACGCGGGGCCATAGATTAAACACTAGAACCCATACGTTGGCGTAAAACAGCATCGTGAGAGGAATAGGTCTTTGATCCACTTGATTCCAATTCCACACGCCCTTTCCGGCGAATGCCATCGTCAGTAATGCGATTGCCAAATTAATCAGCGGACCGGCGACAACAATTAGAAAAAGTTTGCGGCGAAATCTTTTTGTCTCGCGCGGAGCCACAAGAGTGACGCCGCCGACTGGAATCACCTTCAACTCGACGTCCAAACCAAGGAATTTCCCTTTCCACAACTTCTGGCCGAATCCGATGTTCACCGCGAAGACGCGAAAGCCAACGTAATGTGCTATAAGAGCATGACTGAGCTCGTGCGGCACTATTGTGAGGATTAGAAAGAACTGAAAGAGAAAGAGGTTAGTCAATAACCATCCTGTTCCGAATTCGGGTGACCACCATATCAGAAGCGCACCTATAATTCCAATTCCGAACGTCCACAACAAAGACCACTTGTGCGTGGCGAGTTGTCGCTCTGACCAGCAGGTCGGACAGTAATACTTGGTGTGGCGTTGGAATGACTTGCGCTCTTTGACGAAACTCTCCGCGATTTCTGTTTGCACTCCGCAACAATCGCACTTGATGGGCATAAGATCCCTATAATACCTACGTTGAGCGCGGCCGGGAATTGTTATCGTCGAACGACTGCGTTTTTCGACACAACAGCAAAATCAATAATTGTTCTTCTTGTAAGCTCCCATCTCCGGCGCATCCGGATTCACCTCCGGCCCGAAGTAACGTAGCGTCACGAGTGGCTCGGTCTCGCTCGTGTTCTCGAACGTAACACCCGCCTTCGCGCCGTCTTCCGTGCAGAAGTACTCATCCTCGGTCAGTTCCGTGAAGCGAATGAGCTTCGGACTGTTCAGCGGCTGGCCGTTGATCTTGCCAGTGCCTTGCACGCAGATGAGGCCGTAAGCGCCCGTGTCCTTGATTTTGCATTTCACGCCGGGATCGACGGTCAGTTCCTTCGCCGTGAAGAGTTGATCGCCCTCAATCTTGCCATAAACAATCCACCGGTCCACGTAACCGGCCTTGCGTGTGTCGGCCACGGGCACAGGTTCGAGGTAGTGATTGTCCTTGAAGTTCGGATCCACGTTCGCGTCCCAATCGAGTTGGTCCAAGATGAAGTCGAGATCGTGGTGTTTGTCCTTGGGCATGTCCTTCACGAGCAATTCCCACGGCACGTAACGGCCCTCGACCATGCTTTGATACATGCCGAAAACGTCGCTGCCCCATTGCGGCTCGTAAGTGCAGAGCGAGCCGGGCGCGTGGAGAATACACGGCGGAATCAACCAGCCGGTGCCGGGCTTCAAACGATACGCCTTGGAAAGATCGAGAATGCCGTTGTCGCCCTTGTTCCAATCCTCAAGGCATTTGCGCACCTGCGCCTTGGTCGTGCCCGGCTCCAAGCCCATGAACGTGTAGGGAAAATTATTACCGACGTTGTTGTGCTGCGGCGGAAAGTAATAACTCTCCGGTTTGCCTTCCTGTCCGACGAGCTTCGCCTGTTTCGCGTTCTGATGCATGTGATGCGGAATCGGTCCCATGTTGTCGAAGAATTTGGAATAGACCGGCCACTTGGCATACTTCTTCCAGATCGTCTTGCCCACGAGCGCTGCACCGCAATCGGCGACTGCCTGCCGCAAGGTGAATCGCTCCTTGCCGACGACGCAATAACTCAGGCCCTCGTCGGACGCGCGACCTTCATTGGCGGTTTCAGTCGTGGAGGCAAACCAGCGCTCGTCAATGCCGCCTCGATTTGCGCCGTAGGCGTAGGTGTCGTCGGGGTGGAGCTTGATGCGCAGACCAGGCTGGAGAAATGAGCGCGGCACCCAGTTGGGGGTGAGCCGCAGCAATCCTCCCGTGCGCGAAAGTTCGCTTTCGACACGTGGTTTGACATTTTTTGAGACAGTTTTGAGCGCGGTGACTGTGTTCATAGTGGAATGTTTCTATAGGGTTGTGTCTGCATTTTGAAGTTTTTTTTGGTTTTTAATCAGGATTCTCAGCGTCGCACAATATCCATGTCGCGGCGTTAAAATTGCTGCCAAGTTTCACCGCAAGTCGCAATTGCCGCCATGCAAAACTCAAATCAAGGTCTGATTCGATGTGGACTGTTCTTCTGCCTGGGGATCACGGTAACGCTCGTCGGCATGTCGCTGGCGTTTCGTTCGCAGCTTGCCTCGGAACAGTGGCAGAGTTCGCCCCGGCGTGGTGGTCAGGTTCGCCGACCCCAGGTCGAAGAGACAGTGCCCCCGTGGGGACACATCGAATTCCTCAAAATCCCACTGATCAACCCGGATGAATTTTTTCCCGACCGTCCGCTGAGGCTCAAGAAGCCAGAGTGGTTCTTCGAAAACTTTTCTGAAGAGCGACTGCGCGAGTTTCTCCTGGCCTGCGATCTCTCGGCAGCAGAACAGGCGATCCTGTTGGACCATCGATGGTGGAATGCTGTCTCGAATGGCTGCGTCCTCCTGCCACCCACCGAGGTTCTGTGGTCGCTTAATGGTCTGGCGCGCCAACAGATTTATTCCACGCTGGGAAAAAGTCCGCGCAATTACCCGCAGACTTACCCATTTCGCTTTCCGCCCGACGGTCTGGAAAAGCGCTTTAGTGAAAGCAGACTGTCGCGCGCCCGACTCGGGTTGATCCGCAAACTGACATACTCGGACAGTGGGTGCGTTTGTTTTGCTGACCTGCAACTGCTTTGCGGCGTGTTCGCGCCGCGGGAGTTTGCTCAAGCCGTCGCAGCCCTGTATCAAGTGCCGGCGTATCGCCTGCGACTTCGGATGATGCCGGACTCTGACGTGGACAGTCTCGTGAAGTATTGGGGCAAGGGCGGGCGTGAGAAAATCATCAAGCCGTTGCTGGATTCTCTCGCCCATGTGCCCGGCGGCGCTTCCATAAGTGTTTCGAGCCTGCTGCCTCCTTTTGCGCGGTTGAGGCTTTATACGTTTCCCGATTCATGGGATGATCCCACTACGACGAAGGAAGACTGTCTTTTCACCGCCCTGAACTTCTTCAATCGAGCGGCCGACACGAACCTGTTCAACCGCGAATACGCCGGTCAGGTCTTTCATTCCGACTATGTTCGCATCAACGACGAGCCGACCCTGGGTGATCTCGTCGTCCTCTTTAATCCAGCCGGTGAGGCCATCCATTGCTGCGTTTATATCGCGGCTGATTTTGTATTCACGAAAAACGGGATAAACAATCTTCAACCCTGGGTTTTGATGCGGATATCCGACATGACGGCCTGTTACCCTGCTGAACAAGAAGCGCACGTCGTGATCCTGCGTCGCAAGACGGAAATTGAAACAGCCACCATGACTTTGAGTGGAGGGCCGCCTTAAAACTGATCGAGGCCGTGGGCTTTCAAGCAAACCGGCCGGAGAGCAGCAGTTTCACCCAGCATTGCCGAAACCTCACTCCTCACCTTCGTAATAGTCTGCTGCCTTCATCCGGAACGTCGGCGGATCGTCCCAGGAGACGCCCCATTTGTTGGAGTCGGGATAATGATAAAAGTCCGCGGGCGCATTGTTGGCAATGACGTAATACAGCAAGTCCTCCCTGCCGGTGTTGTTGATCTGATGCGGCTCACCGGGCGGATTCATGACGCAATCGCCCGGTTTGAGACTGCGCGTCACCTTGCCGGCGCGGACTTTACCCGTGCCGGAAATGATCAGGTAAAACTCCCATTCCGCGGCGTGACTGTGAAAGGGAAAGTTTTTCGCGCCGGGCGGCATGCGGATCAACTCAACCTCGAACGGCACGCCCGGCGGCAGTTTCGGCCCGGTCTTCGCGCTGCGAAATGCCAGGGCCACATCGCGACGGAAACGGTGATAATCGCCTTTCGGTGATTTGCGTTCAATCCACGGGATGTCGTTGAGGTTGACCTTTTTCATCCGCGACCGCGTCAGTTTTTGGCGCTCTTGAACGCTGGCGCGTTTTCTTTTCCACCCGATTCGAGGTAGGCCAGTAAATCCAAAATCTCTTCCTTCGACAGACCACTCACCAGCCCGGTGGGCATCGGCGAGAGCTTGGACGCCTGCCGTTTTTGAATGTCCGCCTTTGGGATTTCGGCGCGCTCACCCGTCAACGGATTGACGAGCAGCACCACTGCTTTGTCACCTTCTTCCAGAATGCGTCCAGTGACATCCTCGCCGTCCGTCTTAGTGAGCGTCATGTTTTGATACTGTTCTGAAAGCACTTTGGATGGTTCGATGATCGAATCCAGAATGTCGCGACGAGTGAAGCGGCTGGAAATCGCCGTCAGATCCGGACCAACGGCGCCGCCTTCATTGCCGAACCGATGGCAGGTGATGCATTGCGCGGCGGCGAAGGCTTCCTTGCCCTTCGCAAACGAACGGCCTTTGCCCACTTGATCCAGTAACGGCAGCAGGTCATCCATGTTCCATTCCTTGACGAAGGCGCGCGTGGCTGCCGGAGGTTTGACGGCCGTCGATTGAGCGGTGAGGACCGTCGCAAGCCCCGCGCGTTCTTGATCAGTCAAATTTTCGACGGCCTGCCGGCGGAAATTCCCGATGAATTTTGGGAAACTGGAGCCGTCGCTGTAATCGCGTCCAGCGTCCTTGAACCATTGTACCAATTCCGCCGGATGATTCAACCCGGCGCGGCCCTGGTTATACCAACTGAAACAATGCTTGCGCTGTTCCATTGTCCAGCCGGTCTTGAGAGTCCGCAGGCTGAATAGGTAATGAATCTGCTCCTCCTGTGTCGGCGCGGCATCGAGCAACGCCAGCGTCTTCGTCACGACATCCGGTGCTTCCAGATAAATCAACAACTGTGACAACTCGCGATTGAGCGGCCAGCTTTTCGCCGGATATTGACGGTCGAGCTTTTCGGTCGCCAGCTTGACCAGATCATCGGACGGACGGCCTTGGCGGGCGAAGCTGACTTCGATCACGCGAAATTTTTCGAGCTTCTGTGCTTCATCGAGCGAATCGAGTGGAAACTTTTTGAGCGCGCCCAGCAATTCTGCCTGCAACTCCTTTCCGCCATAACGCGCCAGCGCCAGCAGCGCAGTCAGGGCGGCCGTCGGCTTGGTCTCGGTGAGCGCTTTGTCCTTCCACTCGGCAACCGGCTGTGATTCGACCGCGATGCGCGCGGCGTAACGAATGAAGCGGTCGTCGCTGTTCAAGTGCGGCCAGGCAAACGCGACCGCCTTGGGATTCTGGTGACCGTGAAAAGCCTCGAGTTGGTGACGCAAAGCGCGCGCGTCGGCCGCGGATTTCTCGGCACGCAATTCCTCCTTCGATTTCTTCGGCTCGTTGACGCTTTGCCCGACATAGGTCACCCGATAAAGGCCCGACTGGGTTCCGCGTCCGCCGGTCGTGAAATACATCGCGCCGTCCTTGCCAAATTCAAGGTCAGTCACGTTGAGTGGCTTGCCTTGGACAAACGGTTCGAAAGTTCCGACGTAAGTTGCGCCCTTGGGAGTGAGGTGAACCGCGAAGATGCGTCCATAAGACCAATCCATCATGAAGAACGCTTTTTGATATTTCTTCGGGAACTTGCTGTTCGTTCCGAACTTCACGCCCGTCGGCGAGCCGATGCCGATATTGACCACGGGCGGCAAGCTGTCCTCATAATATTCCGGCCACTTGGCTGTGCCCTCGCGGAAACCATTATCGCCGCCGCTCACCAGATGGCACGCGCGGGTTGGTCGATACCACGGCATGCCCCAGTCCCATTCCATGTCGCTGTCGAACCCGAAGAGTTCACCTTCGGAATTGAATGCGATGTCGTAAGTGTTCCGTTCGCCAGACGCGAAGAGTTCCGCGTTCTTGCCGTCGAGGTCCATGCGCAAAACGAAACCGCCGGGTGGTTTCTTGCCCGCGCCAAATCCGTTGCCGTCCTCGGCTCGCGGCAGAACGATGTCGTCGGCGTAGTTTTTGTGCGGCGACGAAGGCAGCAGGTCGGTCGGCACGCCGACGAAGTTACCGCAAACGGTGTAGAGCTTTTTGTCCGGACCCAGCACAATGCCATGCGCGCCGTGTTCACCATTGCCGCCCTGCCATTTCCGCAACAACTCCACGCTGTCGAACTGGTCGTCACCATTGGTGTCGCGCAGGCGGTAGAGGTGGTAGCCTTCATCGCCCTGGCCGTTGACGTACAGACTGTCGTTGGCGTAGAGCAGGCCCATCGCGCCGCGCACAGGCAGATCAATCTTCTCCAGCTTGGCGACGTGGCCGCTGGCGTCGAGGGTCAGGCGCAGCATTGGTTCTTTATTTTGCGGCGAAATAATCAACCGGCCTTTCGGGTCGATCGTCATGCTGACCCACGAGCCTTCGCCGGTCTCGGCTGATTTGAGCAGCTCGACCTTGAAACCGGGCAGCACCGTGAGCGATTCGGCGGGCGTGGCCTCACGCGCGCCAAGCCCGGAAGTCGAGGTGGCGAAAACGAGGATGCCGAGAAAGGCGTTGAGGAGGAGAATTTTGATATGCTTCATAAATTGTCGCAGACGTTTTAGTTCGATCCCATTCAGGAGTTGTTCGTTCAAGATATTTATTGGCAGCGGAAAAGCGCAAGGAGTTTCTTGATTGGTGGGTGAGAGTGATGGGCTGTTGGAGTTCACGCTTCAGCGTGTTCCCGGACAAGCTGACGATTGAACTCCAACGTTACTTGCGCACAGCGTCCACTTGCGTTAACGATTTCATGTGGCAACATATGATTTCTCCGATGCAGCCCTGGTACTGGTGGGCCACGGCTCAACGTTGAATGCTGAATCTGCCGCGCCGACTTATCAACATGCGGACGAGTTGCGGAGGCGCGGTCTTTTCGCGCAAGTGGCCGAATCTTTCTGGAAACTGGAACCCTCCATTGTTGGTGTACTGCGTGGCGTCTTTGCGTCGCGGATCTTCGTCGTGCCGCTGTTCATCAGCGAAGGGTATTTTACGGAAGAGGTCATTCCACGCGAGCTTGGTTTTGCAATTCAAAATTCAAAATGCAAAACTAAAAATTTCCCGCTCGTTCAACAGCGCGGCAGTCAGACGGTTTACTATTGCGGTCCGGTTGGCACTCACGACAGCATGACCAACGTCATCCTCGCCCGCGCACAGGAGATCGTGGCAAAGTTTCCATTTCCGCGCGCGCCGAAACCCGGCGACACGGCGCTGTTCATCGCCGGGCACGGCACCGGCAACAACGAAAACTCCCGCAAAGCCATCGAACGTCAGGTCGAGATCATCCGTGCGCGGAATATTTACGCGGAAGTGCATCCTGTGTTCATGGAGGAAGAGCCGCGCATCGGAGATTGCTACCGGATGGCGTCGGCAAAGAATCTCGTGATGGTGCCGTTTTTCATCAGCGACGGGTTGCATTCATTCGAGGACATTCCGGAAATGCTGGGGGAGCCGGAACAAATCGTGCAGGAGCGGTTGCAAAGCGGCCAGCCCACCTGGCGCAACCCCACGGAGAAACACGGCAAGCTCGTCTGGTATTCGCCCAGCATCGGCAGCGAGCCGCTGATTGCGGAGGTGATTTTGGAGCGCATCCGCGAGTGCGCGAGTATGAAGGCCGGAGGATAGGAGTTGAAAAGGCGGCGTTTTCTATCTTCCATCCTCCATCCTCCACCCTCTATCTTCTTTCCATGCACTGGCAGAAAATCACTTTGATCGGCGTCGGCTTGCTCGGCGGCTCGTTGGGGCTGGCCATCAAGCAGCGTCGCCTCGCCGGCGCAGTGCATGGCTTTGTCCGGCGCAGCGCGAGCATTGCCGAATGTGAAGCGCTCAGGGTGGTGGATCACGCCACGCTTGATCTCCCTCGCGCCGTTGAGAATGCCGATTTGATCATCCTTTGCACGCCGATCGCGCAGATGCGCCCGGTGACGGAACAGATGTTGCCCGTGATCAAACGCGGCGCGATCGTTACTGACGTCGGCAGCGTGAAGGGGAGCGTGATCCAGGAGTTGGAACCGCTCGTGACAAGTGTGGGCGCGCATTTCATCGGCAGTCATCCGATGGCGGGTGCGGAAAAAATGGGCGTGAGCGCCGCCCGCGCCGATCTGTTTGAAAAATCCGTTTGCGTGATCACTCCAACGGCGAATTCGGACGACGCAGCCGTCGGCCAGGTCGAAGAGTTTTGGCGCTCAGTCGGTGCGCGACCGCTTCGACTCACTACCGAGATTCACGACGAACTGGTCAGCCGTTCCAGCCATTTGGCGCACGTCGTGGCAGCGGAACTGGCCAATTACGTCCTCAGCCCGGCACACCCCAAAGAACAGGCGATGCTCTGCGCCAACGGATTTCGCGACACCACGCGCATCGCGTCCGGTTCGCCGGAGATGTGGCGCGATATCGCGCTGGCGAATCGCGAACACCTGGCGCGGGTGCTTGGCGTGTTCATCGAAGATTTGCAGGAGTTCCAAATCGCTTTGAGAGACGGCGACCAGAAACTCATCGCGGAATTCTTTGAAAACGCCAAGCAACGCCGCGATCAATGGTGCGGGCAGGCCGCGTCGTCGTCGCCGGAATGAACACCGCGCTTCATGCCGCTTCCTGATCTCATCGAAATCGTACCGCTCGACAAGCCGGTGCGCGCAGAAATAACCGTGCCCGGCTCGAAGAGCATTACGAACCGCGCGCTGATTCTGGCGGCGTTGGCGGAGGGCGAAGTCACTTTGGAGGGCGCGCTGTGGAGCGAAGACACGCAAGTGATGGTCGAGGCGCTTCGGAAACTTGGCTTTGACGTAAGAGTTGAGGCCGATCCAAACGAGTTCTGCAATCGCACCATTACCGTCACGGGTCTTGGCGGAAAAATTCCGAACGCGGGAACAGCGGAAAAGCCGTTGGAACTTTTTGTGGGCAACGCGGGAACAGCGGCGCGATTTTTGTCCGCGTTGGTTTGTTTGGGGAACGGGGTTTATCGGCTGCACGGCGTTCCTCGAATGCATGATCGGCCGCAGGCAGCGTTGTTCAAAGCATTGCGTGAGCTTGGCTATCGGGTGGATTCGCCGAATGACAGACTGCCGGCGATCATTTTCGGGTGTAGCAGCCGACGTGAGTCGGCTCACTCTTCACAATCTGAAATGAGTCAGAGCCGACTCACGTCGGCTGCTACGAGTGGAGGAGTGCGCTCCTGCACCGTGAGCATCGAGGAGAGTTCGCAATTTGCCTCGGCGTTGTTGCTGTGTTCGAGAATCGGCGGCTGGCAGGTCAAGGTCGTTGGTGAGAATGCCGAGGAATCGCCTTACGTTGCGATGACTGCGAAACTCATCGATGCTTTACCAAACCGTGGCGGCAAATTTCAAATTGAGCCGGACGCTTCCAGCGGAAGCTATTTTTTGGCGGCGGGTCATGCTGAACTGATGGAAAAGTCCGAATTCCACTCTGAGGATGGCTTGCGTCATGAGATGAAATTCACCTCACGGTTGACAGTGCAAATTGTCAACTGGCCTTTTTCAAGCTGGCAGATGGACGAAAGGTTCCTTGAGCATTTCTCTGAAATGGAGAGCAGAACTCGACATTATGCTGCTACGTTCTTTGGACTGAGCGATTCTGAGATCGACGAAATCGTGGCCGAATCGCTGGATCGAGATATTAGGCAGGTCATTTCACGCCGCGATGAATTGGGCGATAGCATTATGACTGCAATTGCGCTCGCGCCGCTTTTAACCGAACCGATTCGCTTCACTGACTTGGGTCGTCTTCGTGTCCAGGAATGCGAGCGCGTCGCCGCCTTGCGTACTGAATTAACCAAGTGCGGCGCGAAGGTCGTCGAGGAAGGCGACACGCTGACGGTTTATCCCTCGCAACTCCACGGCGAGGAAATCGAAACCTACAACGATCATCGCATGGCGATGTGTTTCGCGATTCTGGGATTGAAAGTGCCGGGGATAAAAATCAAAAATCCCGCGTGCGTGAAGAAAACATTCCCGAACTTTTTCCAGAAACTCGCCGCGCCGCCGCCGTCCGGCTTGGGCGCGACGATTCTGGACGCGAAGACCGGGCGGAAATTGGCAGTGGATGAATTATTTGCGGAGTGAGTCTTAATCTTCATCTTTCTCTTAATCTTAATCCCTTACTCGGACTGGGAAGCTTAAGAGAAAGATTAGGATTAAGATTAAGATTTACAGAAACAGCGAATGAAACAACCCGTCGTCATCGCCATTGATGGCACGAGCGCCAGCGGTAAGAGCACCAATGCCAAGCTGGTCGCGAAGGCGCTGGGCTACGTCTATGTCGATACCGGCGCGATGTATCGCACTCTGGCGTGGTATTGTTTGCAAAAGAAAATTGACGTGCATGACGCCAAGGCCGTCGCCAACGCCTGCCGCCGGTGGAAGACCTCGCTGGAGTGTGTCGAAAAAAAAGTTCACCTGCTGGTGGACGGCCATTATCCGGCGGAGGAAATACGCAAGGCGGAAACCAGCGCAGCAGTGCCGCATGTGGCCGCCGTGCCCAAGGTGCGCGAGTGGATGAAGAAAAGACAGCGGGAATGCCTCCAGTTCGGCAACCTGGTGATGGAGGGTCGCGACATTGGTACGAATATTTTTCCGGAAACAGATTTCAAATTCTACCTCGATGCCAGTCTGCAGGAACGCACTCAACGTCGCGCCGCTGAGGGCGTCCAGGAAAACCTGGCGGCGCGCGATCAGCGGGACAGTCAACGCGCGGCCGCGCCGTTGATGATCGCCCTCGGCGCGAAGGTCATCAACAATTCGGGCCTGACGGCGGAACAAACCAGCGGGATGATCATCGCCGAAATCAACAAGCGGCTGGCGCAGCGAACATGACTCAGTTCAGAAGTCAGAGGTCAGAGGGCGGAAGTCAGACACGAGACCGTCGTTTTTCCAATTCCGAGTTCTGGCTTCTGGCTTCAGACCTCCGGCCTCCCGCCTCCGACCGCCGAATCAAATGAATCCCAGTTACTTCATCGGCTGGTGTTTTTTTCGTCTTCTGTTCGCCACTTATTTTCGGTGTCGCTTTTGCAATCCGGAGCGCGTGCCGTTGCAGGGGCCGGTCATTCTGGCGGCCAATCACGCGAGCTATATCGACCCGCCGCTGATTGGTTCTGGGTTGAAGCGCTCGATCAATTACCTAGCGCGCGAAAATCTTTTCCGCTTTCCGGTGGTTGGCGCCGTTCTGCGGTCGTGGCAGGTCGTGCCGGTGGATCGGGACGGTGGTGGTGCGAAGGGGTTGAAAGCCATTCTCGATCGGTTGCTGGCGGGGGGCGCCATCATCGTGTTTCCAGAAGGAACGCGGACGCGCGACGGCCAATTGCAACCTGCGCGTTCGGGCATTGGATTAACGGTGATCAAATCGAGCGCACCGGTCGTGCCGGTGCGGGTATTCGGAACTTACGAAGCTTTCGGACGACACCTGCATGTTCCACGACCGTATCGAATGACAGTGAAGTACGGCCAACCGATGATGTTTGGAAAACTGCGCGCCGAGGCGAAAACCTGTTCCAAAGCGCGCCTTAAAGAGATTTATCAGCAGGTCGCTGATGAGATCATGGCAACCATTGCGAAACTCGAGCCGCACGCGGACAAGGCGCAATTTCCGTAGGCGCATTCCCAGGAACTTCGGCCGCGTGGCAGCCGCCAAGGTAACGCGGCGGACGCTGCGCGAGGCGACATGGGTGACCCGCCCCTTTCACCTCGGCGAGACTGTGAAAACCCTTTTCGATCGCGATTCCGCTCGCCATTGTCTCAATCGTATCGTCCCGGGAAGAGCACCCGTAACGTTGGTCCGTCATGCGCCCGCGCCAACCTTCGTCAGATACACCTTGTTCCCAAGCCCAAGCCGCCATCACCAACAGCCTGCCGATGCGTGCCACTAATTGCATCAACCGATGCGGATATGTGAATTCAAGATTCTGTCGCCCCCAAAAGTATAAGTTGAATGTAACCTTCTCCCGTGTTATACGTCTCATCAGTTCGATGAAAACTTGCTTACACATATCAGCCACGAGTTGGCCGACCATGGCGGTCGCGAAAGCGACACGGCATAGCCGGTATAACCCGGGTTGTGCGTTTAGCCTGGGACTATCCTCGGCACCAATCGGGCAACGCCCCGAAGGTAATTTGGATAGACTCGGTGTAGGCAGGTTCTGAAGAACGACGAAAGATTTCTCTCACCCTGCTTACCGCAAAGTAAGCAGGGTTTTTTGTTTCCCTGAAACTGACGGTGAATGGCAGCGACCAAAGGTGAACGACTTGTGAACGATAACAAAGTGACGTCTTGATGATGTCTGACAGTGCCAAACGAATTCAGGCGCAGGAATGCCGAGGCGTTCCACCGATGGGCTGTACCCATCGCAAGCGAAGACGCGCGCCGGGATCGTTTGAAACACTTTTACAATTCAAGGGCTTCGGAGGAGGTGTGCCCCTAAACACCGAAACAACCGCCGTGAAACCGCGGGCTGGGATCGAATAGATCGCCAGGAGGTGTTTGTTCTTTGTTGAAATTGCATGGGCCGGGAGCGCGAATGCTCCCGGCCCTTTTTACTTTCAGTTGAAAGTGAACGTTGAGCGTTGATAGGCCGGACAGCACGAAATTGCTTCTGCTGAATCTCTCAACTCTCAACCATTAACTATCAACCAACAAAGCGGTTGTGATTTAACAGCAGAATGGCTTCCCGCCACGGAGCATGTCCGGGTGCAACTCCCGGCAACCGCACCAAATCATTTACGATTTCGGATTTGCGATTGACGATTTTCCCCACAGGCCGCGCACCAGCTTGTGCAGCAGAGTCTCCAAAGCTCAGCCCACTCGGGGCAGCACCGAGGCGGCCTGCCAAATCGAAAATCTTAAGTTCCCTTGGGGGTCGTGGCAGACAAGCAATGCTCTTGCCCTGCAAGCAAGCTCATGCGGGAGCGTTACCCGCCGACTCCACCATTTCACCGCCGGAAACTCGACCAATGCACATAGAGAAGCCTCATAAACTTCTTCAGGTGGGTGTGACTCCCACTCCCGCTACCAATTCCCGGGAAGTGATCCGGCTGCCGGTCTGTAAAACCGGTGTCTTCAAACAAGCTGGAAGCGACGACTGGAGCGTTACCAGCACTTCCCACCATTTCTGGACTCGTAGCTCAACCAGTAGAGCGCCCCGTTGTCTGCGGGAAGGCTGAGGGTGCAAGTCCCTTCGGGTCCGCCAATTTCAAATCTTACCGCGATGCCAATGATCAGGGTTTGTGGCTTCGCGATCCTCCGCTCCGACGACTGCTTCTCAGTTCGTCGGGGCAACCAGCGCGTGGTGTAGCAGCAACATGCTCGGCCTGGAACCGAGGGACCGCAGGTGCAAGTCCTGCCGCGCTGACCAATTTCATTGCTCAGTGGGATAACGAGTAGTCCACCTGCCTGTTAAGCAGGATGGTGCTGGTGCGAATCCAGCCTGAGCAGCCAATTTCAAATGCTCGCGTAGCTCAATTACCAGAGCGCGACGCTTCTAACGTCGGAGATGAAGGTGGGAGTCCTTCCGCGAGTGCCAATCGTAAATCGTAAATCTGAAATCGTAAATTCCATGGAAGGCAGGCAGATATAAGCTGGCTGCACCTGTCTCGAAAACAGGATCGGCATCCCCGAGGTCGGAGCGTTACCGACGCCTTCCGCCATTTACCAACCCTTAACGAAAGGAAATTCCATGAAACCCTTACTCCGTTACCAAAGCCAATTGCTCTTTCGCAAGAGCTACAAACCAAATCGTGTCCTCCGAATCCGCCCGGTGAAATTGAATTTCGTATTTCGTCCGGTCCGCTTCGGACTGAAACCAAAAATCAAAACTGTCCCGTAGCTCAAAAGCAGAGCGCTCGCCTGATAAGCGAGCGACCGCGGAGCGTTACCGCGCGGGACAACCAATTGTAAACCCCAAAACCGAAATCTGAAAACCGAAAGGACTCCCATGAAGATCGCCAAGGCACTCAAGTTGAAGAACCAACTGGCGGGCGAAGTCGCCCAGTTGAAGGACTTGCTCGCCAAGCAGAACGTCCGCAGCACCAAGCAGAAGTTCGACTACGACAGCCGCGAAGTCCTCGCGCGTCTGCGCGCCAAACTCGACGAGTTGATCAACGTCAAGGCCGCGATCGCCGCCGCCAACGTGGAAGTCTATCAAAAGATCTTCCGCCTGGCCGAGCTCAAAGGCGTCGTGACCACGTTGACCAGCCTTGACACCAAGGCCGGCGTGTTCCACGAGGGCGGCCGCTTCGGCGAGCCGGCGTACGAAGTCGAATACGTCGCCCAGCTTGGCAAGGTGGACGTGGACCAGCATGTCGCGGAGTTGAAGAACGAAATCCAGGCGCTGCAAGACGCGCTGGACGAATTCAACTTCACGCACGCGGTGAGCGCCTGATTCGCCGTGTCAACGCATCGGACAAGTCTGTGTTGCATATGCAACATAAACTTGTCCCGGCGTGGTTTAGTCATTTTCGTGCGCAGTGGTGGAGGCGGGACGGAGTGGAAGCTGTTGTCGCACGCCCGCCTGGGCGTGTTCGCTCGCCAAAAGCGAGCAACCCACCGCTAATGGGTCAGGCTGATGCCGATGCCGAGCGTCAAACCGCACCGGTCAATCCGCTCAAATCGCACGCTTCAAGCCGGAAGGCGCAAGCCTTTTGACGGCCTCCACAATGTTCTTCCGACGCCGCTGCGCACATTCCCCCGAGTAGCTGAGGCAGATTAGCGCCTCGCTGAAGCCGAGGAGACGTTGGCGCGATACCAACTTCGGGGGCCAATTCAGTCGAGGGTCGCTGGTTGAGAGTTGAGAGACTCGAACCCGGCGCCTCTCGATTTATTTAACCCTCAACACAAATGAACTCTCAACTTCTCTCCGTTCAGGTGCGCCTTTTCGCCTCGGCCCAAAGCCGGATCGAAGGCGAAGCGGTACGCCAACTCTATGCCACCGCGAAACTCGACGGTGTTCGACTCGCAGTCGGCTTCCCGGATTTGCACCCTGGCAAAGGCTCACCGGTCGGTGCGGCATTCGTGACCGAAGGTGTGATCTACCCGCACCTTATCGGTGGTGATATCGGTTGCGGCATGGCGTTGTTCAAAACGGACCTCGTCCGTCGTGACGCCAAGCTCGACCGCTGGGCCAGGCTGGCGTTCAATCTCGAGCACCCGTGGGATGAGTTCATCAGCGATTTCCTCGGTGAACACGATCTTGAATCCACGGAGTTCGATTCGGCGCTCGGCACCATCGGACGTGGCAATCACTTCGCCGAGTTGCAAACTGTAGAGAAGGTTCTCGATGCGCGCGAGTTCAAGAAGGTCGGTCTCGGCAAACAGCAACTCGTCGTGCTTGTTCACAGTGGTTCACGTGGATTGGGTGAATCCATCCTGCGCGCTCATGTGGATCAACACCTCGGCGAAGGGGTGGAGGCGGGTTCCTTCGCCGCGGAAGAGTATCTCCGCGGTTACGACTTCGCCGTCCGCTGGGCCAAGGCGAACCGCGAACTCATCGCACGCCGCTTCGTTGCGACTCTTGGGGTGGAAGCCGAATGCCTCTGGGACGGCTGCCACAACTGCATCACGCGTATGTCTCGTAGCAGCCGATGTGAATCGGCTCAAACTTCCTCCCGGTCTGATTGGAGCGGACTAACGTCCGCTGCTACACCAAACGAGGATGGAGGTTTGAACGATTGTTGGCTTCACCGCAAAGGCGCGGTCGCCGCGGATGGCGAACTCGTCGTCATCCCCGGCTCCCGCGGCTCGTTGAGCTACCTCGTGAAACCGATTGGCGATGGCGAAAGTCGCGCCTGGTCGCTGGCCCACGGCGCCGGTCGCGAGTGGGCACGCAGCGAGACTCGCCAGCGGATGCGCCAACGCTTCGGCATGCAGCAGTTGTTGCAGACCCCGCTCGGCGGCCGCGTCATCTGCGAAGAGCGCGACTTGCTCTACGAAGAAGCGCCCGCCGCTTACAAAAACATCGAGGCGGTCATCGCCGACCTTGTGGATGCCGATCTCGTGTCGGTAATTGCCACGTTGCGGCCATTGCTTACTTACAAGACACGCAAGTTGCGGCGATGAAAACTCCAAACCCCAAGCTCCAAGCTCCAGAGAAGTTCGAAGCATCAAACTCCAAGTATGCAATCGTGCGGCGCTGGAGTCTTGGAGCCAGGTTCTTGGAGTTTCTTGGAGTTTGGATGTTGGTGCTTGGAATTTTAAGTCCGTCCGTGAATGCAAAGCAGCTCGAGCGACCGGCCCTTCAAGCCGGGCCTAATCGGTGCGAGTCCGATCACGGATACCATTTGAAGGAGTTGATGGTTGCTGGTTGAAAGTTGAGAGCAACGTGCAGCCGCGCCCAGCCGGGTTCTTTCTTTCAACCCTCAACTTTCAACTCCCAACTATTTCCACGCTCTCAAGGTGTAATCAGTTTCTGCACGCCGCTCTGCGAAGGCGGAAGTTCGTGGTGCAAATCCACGTGAGAGCACCAGTTTCCGAAGTTGATCGTTGATGGTTGAGAGTTGAGAGAAGGACGCCGGCAGTTTTTGTGCGTTCTGGTCTATCAACCATCCACTCTCAACCGTCAACCAGTCTTAGCCCCCGTGCCTCAGCAGCTACAGGGCGAGTTTCGTAAACTCGTATTCGTCGGTGCGAGTCCGACCAGGGGCTCCAGTTTGGAAGAAGTCGAGGGTTGTGTGACCCAATGATGCAGGCGGCTTGGCAGTTTTCTCTCAACTCTCAACCACGTACCCTCAACGAGTTTCAGGATTGTGGTGTAACAGCAGCATCTTCGCCCGTGAAGCGAACGGTCCGGGTGCGAATCCCGGCTTCCTGACCAAATGTGACACCAACCATAACCCATAACCCCGGAGGTCGTATGGCAAATCAAACGTTCGATCAAGACAGTCCGTTTTTTCGAGATCAGCAGCAAACGGCGGAAAGGTTTTCCATCCGAAACGCAGGTCAAACGTGGACTGCGCGTCGTGCATGGAGACAAGGAACTGCATGAGCAACTCGGACGCAGTGATCTGTACCCATGCGGCTCTGGACGCAGCTTTCAAGAACTGCTGTCTCCGCTCCGGTCGCTACGACGGCAGCCGCCGCGACCACTACCTCCGCGACTGAAATGGCGGCTTGGCAGCGGAAACACGGGCTTTGTCCGTCACTGGCGGAAGTGAGCGCTTCCGCGTGCTCCTTCGAGTTTTCATCCCGTTGGCCGAGCAGTTCAGGCGGCGGCCTGCAAAGCCGCAAAGGCTGGTGCGATTCCAGTACGGGATTCCATTTGAATCGTAGCAGCCGACGTGAGTCGGCTCATTCTTTCCAGCAGCGGTTGAAATCAGAGCGGACTCACGTCCGCTGCTACGGGCTCGGCGGCGGCGCTTGAGTTTGTGCGCGGCGCGGACGGTGGTGCCCGCCGGTCGCGGGCATGAAAATGGCGAAGCAATGTCACAAGGAGATTGGCGCTCCCGCAAGCGGGATTAAGATTCGTTTAGCGAAAAGTCCTGACGCCCCGGACAAGGATCTCTAAACCGGTACTTGGACCCGTGCATATTGCTTCGCCGGGATAATCTCTACGCCGGTCGCCGGAAAGGGCAAGCATGAGTTATTCACAATGGCCGACATCGGGATGCGACGTGAGCCTTTCCCTCAACCGTCAACTCCCAACCCTCAACTATTTCATCGGGCATAAGTGTTGAGAGACACACGCCGGTCTTCCAAACCGGAGTAGAGAGAGCGTTACTCTCATGCCCGACCATTCACGCGACGCGAAATCCCGGTGCCGGTCAGGACTTCATCCCGATTCGGAATCGGGACGGCGGTTCAACTCCGCCTTCGTGTCGCGATTGGGTTGCAAGCATTGCAGCGATGCAGCGGTCTCTTAAACCGCAGAGCACGGGGCAGCACCGTGGCGACCCACCATTTCCGCGCATCCGTGGTGAAACTATTATCATCCTCCGCTTCGAACGGAGAGTTTGCAGGCGGGAGTCCTGCCGGATGCGCCAATTCATGGGCATGTGGTTCAACCCGAATAGCAGAGGGTCCAGACTCAGAATCTGGCAGCCTTGGGGGTGCAAGTCCCTTCATGCCCACCATTTCACGGCGACTGGCTTCAGCGGGAACAGCAGACCCCGGCGACTTAAAATTGCCGAGCCTTCCGGGTGCAAGTCCCGGGTCGCCGACCGGCGTGTGGTTTATCGGGAACAGCAGACCGGTTCGACTCAAGATCGAACAGCCTTGGGAGTGCAAGTCTCCCCACGCCGACCAATTTGGAATGTCAACCGGACGAGCGAGCCGGGCTTCGATGCTAACGAATGCGTCCTTCTTTTTGGAGGATGTGGTGCAAGCCCACGGCATTCCGCCATTCACGCGCGCGTAGTTCAAAGAGAACCGTCCGTTTTATAAGCGGAGTCGCACTAGATGAGTGCCGAGTTCCGGAGCGTTACCGGACGCGCGTACCAATTTTCGTCCCCATAGCTCAAAGCATCAGAGCGGACGCGTCCTAAACGTCAGGTTGTCGGCGAGAATCCGACTGGGGACACCACGCGGGTGCGGTTCAACAGCAGAATGCGGCCGCGCCAAGGCCGATACGACGGTGCGATTCCGTTCACCCGCTCCACTTGCGGGGGCGTAGCTCATCAGCAGAGCGCTCGTTTGACATGAAAGAGGTAAAGCGGGCAGCACGCTTCGCTCCCACCATTTCAAAGAAGTTGATAGTCGGTAGTCGAGGGTTGAGAGACAATGTCAGGTATCGCCTTTCGGTCACTCAACCATCAACCCTCAACCCTCAACTAAACAAGTCCCTGTGGTGTAGTTCAGTCAACATGCCTGCCTCTCATGCAGGAGATCACCGGAGCGAAGCCGGTCAGGGACGCCAATTACCGGCGCGTGGTTCACGGGGAACAGCAGACCCACCTGACTCAGAATCAGGCAGCCTTGGACGTGCAAGTCGTCTCGCGCCGACCATCTTCGTTGCCCTCAAAGCATTGTGAGCGATGCATTCGCTCGGTAAGCGAATCAGTCCGGTGCAACTCCGGGTGAGGGCTCCATTTGTTCGCCGTCGGCAAGCATCGCAGTCGAGCCAGCGCTCAAGTGGGTTTCATAAGCCCGCTGTGTCCGGGGCAGCACCGGAGATTGCGACCATTTAGCGCCTCCACGCAGCAGCCTGCGGATTTCTTTTGTAAGGAATTCCTGCCGGAGCAGCACCGGCTGGAGGATCCGCTCTTGGTTGATTGTTGATAGTTGAGAGTTGAAAAACCGAACGCGAAAGGCGCTTGCTCACGTTTGATTCCATCAACCATCAACTCTCAACCCGCAACTGCCCTTCTGCTCACGTAGTGCCACCAGCACAGACACGACGTCGACAGCGTCGCCAGTGCAGGTACGAATCCTGCCGCGAGCACCAATTTCACGGAGTCGAAGCCACAGCAGACCGGCACCGGACTTTTAATCCGGCATGGTGAGGTTGCAACTACCTCCGGCTCCACCAACCCCTTGCCTCGTGGTGTAACAGCAGCATGCCGGGCTTTGACCCCGACGGTCTTGGTGCGAATCCAAGCGAGGCAGCCAATTTACAGTGCGGAGGGACGGGTGCGGAGTGCGGAGTGGCTACCTTCGAAGCGGGCCAGTGTCGCGGGGGGTTTTATTCCGCACTCCGCATTTCGAAATCCGCATTCAAAACGCTCGGTGGTGAAATAGCATCACGTCTGGCCTACACCCAGAAATCGAGGGGGCAGAACCTTCCCGAGCGACCATTGCCTCGTCGCATAATCAGGAGTGCGCCGGTCTCTGACACCGGAGGACTCGGAGCAAAACCGGGCGAGGCAACCATTTTAATTTTCGATTTGCGATTGCGGATTTGGGATTTCAAACCGAACAACAAAGAACAAACACCTATTGCGTGAAACGTGAAGCGTGATGCGTGAATTCGCCCGTGCGCGGCTCTGTGAATCAGGGATCACGTTTCACGCATCACGTATCACGAGTTTATGTCCGACATTCTGAACAAGGCAATTGTGCTTGTGCTCAACCGCAACTGGCAGGCGATCAACATTCGCACGCCGCAGGAGGCGTTCTGCATGATGGCCACCAACGTGGCCACGGCGCTCGATATCGAGAGCGAGAGCCACATCCGTCCCGTGACGTGGGACGAATGGCTCACGC